>CBDUMB010000039.1:0-12693 GCA_965368205.1 uncultured Pseudomonadaceae bacterium
AGCGTTTGCGGAAGGGGTTGGCCAAACTCGGATCCTGCAAACCCTGCGCTTTCAAATAGAGGTAATGTTTCACCCATATCAATTCCACGTAACGAAGGACTGTCCAACGGTTCAAATCATAACACTACTGTATGTTTATACAATACCTTTTCAGCTGCCGGATTGCTCCGTCAAAACGAGTTCATCATCTACCCAGGTACCTTTTATAACGCTGTCGGGATCAAAACCTCTTTCAAGTAACGCATTCGCCAGGGGGTTTTCGATCAACCGTTGAAACGAACGCTTCAGGGGACGCGCACCGTATACGGGGTCATAACCCTGCCGCACAACCTGCTGCATTGCCGTTTCGTCCAGTTCAAGAATCAACTCCTGTTCCGCCAGACGCTTATTCAGCTCAGCCAGCTGCAGCAGAGCGATTTCACCGATCTGACTTTCACTCAGCGGCTCGAACACAATCAAATCGTCCACTCGGTTTATGAATTCCGGTCTGAAGTGCTGAGCAACCACACCCATCACCGCATCTTTAATCCGTTCAGGCTGACCATCCTGGGTGAGTGTCTGAATGACTTCAGAGCCCAGGTTTGAGGTCATAACCAGAACCGTATTACGAAAATCCACCGTGCGGCCGTGACCATCCGTCAAACGACCGTCATCTAGCACCTGCAACAGAATATTGAACACATCCGGATGGGCCTTCTCAATTTCGTCCAACAGGATGAGCGAATACGGCCGGCGACGTACCGCCTCCGTCAGGTACCCACCTTCTTCATAACCAACGTAACCGGGAGGAGCACCAATTAAACGTGCCACAGAGTGCTTCTCCATGAACTCTGACATATCCACACGCAGCAGCGCTTCTTCACTGTCGAAGAGAACTTCAGCAAGGGCTTTACACAGCTCAGTTTTACCTACGCCCGTTGGCCCAAGGAACATGAACGAACCGTTGGGGCGGTTTGGATCCGCCAGTCCAGCCCTGGATCGACGCACAGCCTGGCTGACCGCCTTAATCGCATCGTTCTGGCCGATTACCCGTTTATGCAGCAGTTCTTCAAGCTGCATAAGCTTGTCTTTCTCCCCTTCCATAAGCTTCGCTACGGGAATACCGGTCCACTTAGCAACCACTTCAGCAACCTCACCTTCGGTAACTTTGTTACGCAGCAGCCGGTGTGACGTTTCTTCCTTAGGAGCGGCTAATTTCGCCTCGAGATCGGGGATTACGCCATATTGTAATTCGGACATACGGGCGAGATCACCGGCGCGCCTCGCCGCATCAAACTCAATACGGGCTGCTTCCAGCGCTTCCTTAACCCCCTGAGATCCTTTTAAGACATTTTTCTCTGCCTGCCAGATTTCATCTAACGCCTGATATTCTTCCTGCAGCTCAGCAACAGAAGCTTCAAGCACTTTCAATCGCTTCAGACTGGCATCGTCTTTTTCTTTTTTAAGCGCTTCGATTTCCATTTTCTGCTGGATCAGGCGCCGATCGAGCATATCCATGCTTTCGGGTTTTGAGTCCATTTCCATACGAATGCGGCTGGCCGCTTCATCGATCAGATCAATGGCTTTGTCCGGCAATTGTCGGTCGGTGATATAACGATGGGACAGGCGCGCAGCCGCCACAATGGCTGGATCGGTGATATCCACACCATGGTGAACTTCGTAACGCTCTTTCAGGCCGCGCAAAATAGCGACGGTGTCTTCCAGGCTGGGCTCGTCAACCAGCACTTTCTGGAAACGCCTCTCCAGCGCTGCATCTTTTTCAATGTAAGTCCGATACTCATCTAACGTGGTAGCTCCAACGCAGTGTAATTCACCCCGCGCCAATGCCGGCTTCAACATATTGCCCGCATCCATGGCGCCGTCTGCTTTTCCTGCGCCCACCATGGTGTGCAATTCATCAATAAACAGAATGACGTTGCCTTCCTGCTTCGCCAGATCGTTGAGTACTGCCTTGAGCCGCTCTTCGAACTCGCCGCGATACTTAGCGCCGGCAATCAGAGCACCCATATCCAGAGACAGGACTTTCTTGTTCTTCAGGCTGTCAGCAACTTCGCCATTGACAATTCGTTGGGCCAACCCTTCCACAATTGCAGTTTTGCCGACCCCGGGCTCACCAATCAGGACGGGGTTGTTTTTCGTGCGTCGCTGCAGCACCTGCACGGTACGGCGAATCTCTTCGTCCCGGCCGATGACAGGATCTAATTTTCCATCAGCTGCTCGCTCTGTGAGGTCTAAGGTGTACTTGCTGAGCGCACCCTGCGTATCTTCAGCATTAGCTTCATCAACCGTCTCACCATCGCGCTGGGCGTCTACCGCCGCAAGCAGTGCGTCGCTGCTGACGCCAGCGGTTTTGAACATCCCGCTCAGAGTAGAGTCCTCGGAGAGTGCAACCAAAACCCTATCTACCGAAATAAACTTATCTGAGGCCTTCGTAGCCGACGCATCCGCGCGACCTAACGTACGTGCTAAGTCTTGAGAAATATTTACTTCACCTGTACTTGCCCCGATCTTCGGGCGATCTTCCAGATAATCAGCCACTGCCTGGCGCAACCCTTTGGCACGACCACCCGCACGGGTCACAAGGTTAGTGGCCAGTTGATCCTGCGCATCCAGCAACACAGCCAACAGATGCGCCGACTCTACCTGGCTATGGTCCAGGCTGAGCGCCAAAGATTGGGCGTCAGACAATGCCGTTTGCGCCCGATTGGTAAATTTATCCATTCTCACGTTCGTGTCCTCACTAACCAGAATTTGGTCATCAATACAAATGTGCTGCTACAATGCGGTCGTTTAATCAAATTTCAACTGTGAATTGGGCCAGCCTAGTCATGGAACAACGCGAACATCCCCGCATACAAATTCCACTGTTAGTTGAGCTGATCCATCCAGCGATCGGCACAGTGCAAACAACCGCCAGAGATATCTCCGAAGGGGGGTTGTTTGTTTATCTGGCCAACCCTAAAGTCCGCGAGGGCGGCAAGATAAAATTACGCGTGCTGACAACCCTCCCCACGGACACACAATCCAAACCCACTATAGAAATGCAGGTTAAGCGCGTAACAGACCAGGGACTGGGGCTGGCGTTCATCAATAAAACCGCCCAACACCTCTGGGGTAGCGTCCAGCAACCGCGCCAGGAACTCGCCATTGGCAGAGACTATTTTCAAATCCACCTCAGCCTCGCCGTGCTGCACGAGAAAAAAGGTGTTCTACTTGTGCAGGAAAATGGCAAATGGCTGTTACCTGGCAGATTCCTGATCGTAGGCGAATCCTCAGAAAAGGCATTAAGGGATTTTGCGGAGTCTGGCCTCGGCCTGCCCTTAAGTAGTAGTATCACGCCCAGCGCCGCGGACAGCACTGTTGAAACTGGTCTATCAGAAGCTGCCACCTACAGCGTTATTTACGAAAGCACTACTACCGTCTCTGCCATCGATTTGCCCAAGCAAAGCCAATATCGCGACTGGCGCTGGTTAAACAGAAACCGCGACCTGCGCGAAATTACGTTTGCCGTCCCATTTCAGCGATCCACCGTAGAGGCGCTTCTCCAGCAATTATTCGAGAGTTAATCAGCAGCAAAATGGTATCGACCAAATATTTCAACAGTACGCAGGCCGAGCAGCACAGCGACTATGTCGGACAGATTGTTATCCGACCTAATAACTCAATGGGATGGCAGACTACCCGCTACTTTCTGGCCAGCCTGATGATCATCTCCCTGACTATGGCCACCGCTTTTCTGCTGCAGGGATACTGGATGATTTTACCGTTCACGGTGCTGGAAATGTCTTTTCTCCTGGCTTGTTTCTATTATCTGATCAGACGCAATCAAACCCAGGAAGTTTTGTCTTTTGCCGCTGATCAGGTTGTCATGGAGATCGGCCGCAATGCGCCAGAAGTACGCCACGAATGGCAGCGCTTCTTCACCAAGGTGCTCGTCGAAGCGCCCCGCCACCCGTGGTATCCAAGCCGGGTCGCTTTACGCTATCGCGACGAGGAATATGAAATTGGCAAATACCTCAATTCTGAGGAAAAACAAACGCTGATTACAGAACTCAAGCGTATGGTTGCTGCCGCTGATGCACAACAATACCCGCGCAGTTAAGACACACTTCAAACGGGTTACCAGAAGGCGTCGACCTTGTCCGGTTGTTCACTGGACCAGCTGATTGCACCCCGTTCTGCAGTATTAAACACCGCAGCGCCGCGACGCTGGTAACGCTTCACAACCCGCGGGCGTGGATGACCATAACGATTGTTGCGACCCGCACTGAAGACCACCACCGACGGTTTTAACCAGCTGACAAATCCCGGCGCTGAAGACGTTGCGCTGCCGTGATGCGGGGCCAGCAGCCAATCAATATCACGGGGCAATTGGTGTAACAGACTGCGCTCTACTCGACTGCTGATGTCGCCACTGAAGTAAGCTGTGCGTGCGCCATTGGTGACCACAAGCGTACAGGAGGCGTCGTTTTTTGTACCTGCCTGCTCATCTGCCAGCAGCCTGAAAACCACACCATCCCAGACCCAACCATCACCGCTACGGCAACGCCGGGTTGCGCCAAGATCATCAGCTTGCGGGTATAACTTCTGTAACTGTGGCAGCCCGCCGGCGTGATCATTATCTTTATGACTGATCAGTACACGATCGATTCTGTTCGGTCCGCTGCGCCGCAACACGGGAACAACCGCTGCTTGCAGCATATTGAAACCAGACCTGAAACTTGCACCGGTATCCACCAGCAATCGATGGTTACGTGTATCAATAATTGCCGCACTGCCCTGCCCGACATCGACAACTTGAATGCGAAAATGATCAACAGCAACTTGCGCGGGTTGCTGGAGCATGACCGGCAGCCAGCCGAATACCGCCAGCAGCCTCACCTTAACAGGGACTGGGGACAGAATAACTGCACCTGCAATTAACGCCATCACCGCGGTGCCCCAATCGAAATAACCCATCGACAGGCCTGCCGAGGGAAACCGTTGCAGAACATTCAACACCAGCGCAACCGATAGATCCGCAACATACAGGCATAGACTGGATAACCAGGACAAACCCGGCAGAGCGTCGAGCAATAAGCCGAGCATACCTGTAGGAATGGTGACAATGGTGACCAAGGGTACAACCAGCATATTGGCAGCCGGGCTCACAAATGGCACCTCGCCGAGCACAACACCCAGCCAGGGGGTCAACATGAGCAACAGGACAATCTGGCAGCACAACAGACCTGTTACAGCGCTGAATAACGGGCGGCGGGAGGCAAAGACATATAACAGCGAGCCAACTGCAGCATAAGACAACCAGAAACCCTGCTGGAACGTCACTTCAGGAGATAAGCCAACCGCCACAAGCATTACACCTGCGTACAGATGCCACGAAGGCGTGCGCCATAAAAGCAGCAACAGCAAGGCAACACCTCCTGTCATCATGGCGGCACGCACTACGGGTGGATTGGCACCAACCTGCACAACCAGTAAAACAAGGCTCAACAACCCGACCAGCAAAGCAGCCTGTCGCGGGATCCAACCTGCTCGCCGGAGCGGAAAGAGACGCAACACTCCGTGCACAAGGAGAAAAACAAAACCGAAAAACACGCCAACATGCAGGCCCGATATCACCATGAGATGGACCGTTCCAGTTGCCCTGAATAAGTCCCAACTTTCCTGCCTGACCTGTCCGCGACGTCCGAGTAACATGGCATTGAGCAGGTCGGCATGTACATAACGACGAGCGTCGATCTGCAGGGTTGTTGATGGATTGACCGCAACCATCGGCCCAGATAGTTGCTTCACATAACCGCTGGCGACAAAGCCTTTGCCGCGCAACCAGCGGGCAAAATTAAAGCCACCTGGGTTGCCCAGCGCAGTTGGAGACTTTAACTCCACCACTGCCCGCAGCTTTGTATCCGCAGGCAGTGACACCTGCATGTCGTACCAGACCAGTCTGACCCTCTGCGCCTCCAGACGACGGCAGCCAACGCTGTGAACGGCAACAATCTGCGCTTCCAGCAACAATCGCTGCGTCAGTACAGAAGCAGGTTCCAGCAGACGCAGCGTTACTTCATGAGGTTGGCGCTCGATACAACCAGGCTTTTCATGCGCAGAGGCGAACCACAGCCCCCAGCGCACCGCGGTCAGGATCAGAATCACCAGCAAACAGACAACTTTTGTGGCATTAGACAATGATGTACCAACCTTCGACGGGCATAATGTGGGAATGCCGAGATCCCGCCTTAAACGTTATCTGCCCAGCCCGCACCAGGTCCGCGAGAACCCGGCGCTTCGTCCTGTGGCACATCTCCTGGCGGGTAGTGAGATCTGGCACCTGAACCGTCGATCGGCAGCCGGCGCAGTCTTTATTGGCCTGTTCTGTGCTTTTCTACCGATTCCCCTGCAGATGGTCATTGCTGCAGTATTGGCCATCGTCACTCGCTGTAACCTGCCTATTTCAGTCGTGTTGGTGTGGATATCCAACCCCATCACTATTCCGCCGATCTTCTAATTCACCTACCGCCTGGGTGCCTGGTTGCTCGATATGCATATTGCGGTAGATTACATTGACTTAAGCTTCACCTGGTTCTGGCACAATCTGGGTACCATTGGTTTTCCCCTGCTGATAGGTTCGCTGATCTGCGGTTGGGTGGCAGGCGTAACGGGGTTTGTATTAACAAGAGTGTTATGGCGCCTGCACGTGGTACAGCGCTGGCAGGCGCGGCGCGCGCGCATCAAGGCCGCACGGTCTAGAGGCTAGTGCAGTGCCGCAACAGGATCCATCTGCGCTGCCCTGCGCGCGGGGAACCAGGCTGACAACAGGCAGAGTCCACAGCTCATTAAACCGATGACCACCAGATCACCCGGCATAATACGAACGGGAATTTCTACAAAGAAGGACCCATCCAGCAGGTGACGCCCACTTACTGAAGCAATCAGCGACATAATTCCGTTGATATAACGGGCGCATAGAAGACCCAGGCCAAGACCTATAAACGTGCCCAACAAGCCGATACACACACCCTGGATAAGAAACACCTGCCGGATCAGACCAGCAGTACACCCCATGGTGCGCAAAATAGCGATACTGGCGCGCTTGTCGTTCACAACCATGGTCTGCCCGGCAATGATGTTGAACGACGCAATCGCCACAACCAGCAACAGCAGAACAAACATCATGGATTTTTCAAGCTGAACAGCCTGGAACAATTCACCGTACGCAGTAACCCAGGTGTCCACTTCCAGTTCCGGCAGCTCGTCAGACAGTTGCTTCGCAACCCTGGGCGCCAACAACGCATCCTGCAACTGAACCTGCAAACCTTGTGATCCCATAGTTTGCCACTGAGCAGGAGTCTGTCGGTCGATATTAACAATCACCAGGCCGTAGTCAGGTTCCGCGCCCAATTCAAAGGTACCCAGCAAAGTAAATCGAAGCAGCTTGGGGGCAACACCTTCGGCTGATGTCGCAATCGCCAGCAGCACAACAGGATCCCCTACCCTCAAACCCAGATAACGCGCCAGTGGAGCGCCCACCAACATGCCGTTCACGTCCGCCTGCAGATCCGCAAAGCTACCCTGCTGCAATGTCTGTTGCAGGTACCCCAGGCTCGCCATGCCTTGTTCACCCACACCGTAAATGGTCACCGGCTGCACCCGCCCTGCTACCGAAAGCGCACCTAAACCCTGAAAATATTCGTGCACGCTGGCAACGTCCGGCATTGAGCCAGCCACACCTTCAATGCGGTCACCTGCTTTTGCACCGGCAACAGTGATGTGGGGTACAGACTGCAGCAATCGACTCTTAAGCTCGCTGTCAAAGCCGTTCATCACCGTGATAACCACGGTTAGAATCATGACCCCCAGGGCCAGCCCGAGAAACGAAACCCAGGTGACAAAACGCGCAAATCGGTTTTCACCATGGGTTAAAAGCCGCCGCGCCAATATCAGCGCTAAACCACGTGAAGTACGGTCTGTGGTCATATGTGGTGCTGGGGTCCCAGGACTTTGAGACATGTTGAGATCAGTCGGCATACGGAAGCAGCTTGCCGTCTATTAACCGCAGCGCACGGCCAAACTCACCCAGCATCGAAACATCATGAGTCACCACCAGAAAGGCGGTGCCCAACTGGCGACACAGGCTGGCCATCAAGGCCATGACAACCGCTGCAGTTTCACTGTCGAGATTTCCCGTCGGCTCATCAGCCAGCACAACCGCGGGATTTCCAGCCAGGGCTCGCGCGACAGCCACACGCTGGCGCTCCCCACCGGACAACTCACTGGGCAGGTGCTGTAAGCGCTGTGCCAGACCCACCTGGGTCAGCAGTTCGCTGGCCTGCTCATTCGCATCGCGACTCGAGCCTCCCGCGATGCGAATTGGCATCGCCACGTTCTCCACCGCACTGAATTCCGGTAACAGGTGATGGTTCTGATAAACAAACCCCATATGCGCACCGCGCAGAGCTGCCTTGGCGTTGGGGTCCGCGGCGGTCATATTTTCACCCCGCACCGTCACTGTGCCGCTATCGACGGTATCTAAACCTGCCAGCACATGTAACAAAGTACTCTTGCCCGATCCGGATCGACCCACCACAGCAACGCGCTCGCCCGCCGCCAGATTCAGGTCCAGACCCTGCAGAACATGGATTGTACTTTCGCCCTGACGATACTGCTTGATCAGGTTCTCCGCCTGCAGCACCACCCGCCGGCCTGAAGGTGACACAGGCAAGGCTTCATCAGGGAGGGTATCTGTATTGTTATTATTCATGGGCAAGTACTCGTGAAGGCAGCAGTCGCGTTGCCCGCCAGGCTGGATAGAGTGTCGCCAGAAGGGTCAACACGAAGGCCGCCAGGGCAACCTGCAGAAGGTCTTCGAAACGGACATCCACGGGTAGATAGGCGATAAAATACTGGGACATGAGATCGAGACCAAGCCATTGTGTTGCCAGCGCATAAAATCCAGGCAAACCCAGCGCAACAGCCGCGCCAAACAACACACCGAACGCAATACCACTCATTGCTAACAACAACCCCAGTGTGCAGAAAAGTGTCATGACCATGCGCGAATCCGCACCCAGTGTACGCAGCACGGCCACATCGTTCTTGCGCTGTTCTACGATCATCATCAGACCCGAAACAAGATTAAACGCCGCAACGGCAACCAGAAAGGACAGCAACACAAACATGGTCATCTTCTGCACCGCTATGGCCTGGTAAAGATTCCCGTGGGTGTCCATCCAGGTACGTACCCTGACACCGTAGCCGGACAGCGCATCCTGCAAACCCGTCTGTGCTTCCTGGGTGAAAAATAAATCATCCAGCTGCCCCTGCAGACCATGTACTCGACCAGCGGTACGAAACATTTTCTGCGCAGAACTCAGCGTGATCAGTGCCAGTTGTCCATCAAGCTGCGACTGACTGTCGAAAATATCTACAACCTGAAAGCGTCTCTGCCGGGGCAACGCGCCAGCAGGCGTCACTGCGCCGACCGGCAACACAACAAGGACTCGATCACCAATCTCCAAGCTCAGCGTCGAAGCCAGGCGCGCGCCCAGAACAATGCCGTATGGCGCTGCCTCCAGGGCTGCGAAATCTTTACCACGGGTATATTTCACAACATCTGTCACCTGCATGTAGGTGGCAGGATCAATTCCGGTCAGATTAATGCCCTGGATTTTATTGTTGGCGGCCAGCAATGCAGTACCGCTGATATAAGGTGCCAGCGCTTTGATGCCTGGAAAAGACTTCTCCGTGACCAGTGCTTGCCATTGACTGGTCTGCAGTCCCGCAGAAACCTGCGCGGTAATGTGTGGTAATACACCCAGCACGCGATCTCGCAGCTCGCGCTCGAAACCGTTAACAATCGACAGGACAATCACCAGCACTGCCACGCTCAAGATCAAGCCGAGCAAAGCCAGGCGCGACACATATGACAACGCTGATCGCCGCGCCAACAGGTACCGCAGGGCTATCCAGGTTGACAGCCGCTGGCTGAATAAAGAGGGGTTACGCGCGGACAGGAGTTTCTCCAAAAGTTGACTACACTAAAGCATGGACGGTGACAGACGACAATCCATGCGCGTATCTACCAGGCTGCCCTGCGAATGGCAACTTGTAGATGACAATCTGAACGCAGCCAAACTGCAGGAAGTCTTTGCGCTACCCGGTGGAACCAGTGTTGCAGCCGCGCTCATAGAGCTTGGGGCGGCGCTTAACAATACCCTGGAAAACATCCAGGACCTGCACGTGCGTCACGCGATCAGCATGGTGAACCAGAAGATCGACCTGCTGGCACCTGCAGCGGACAGCCCTGACCCACTACCTACACAAAGCCTTGGATTATCCCACGATGGCATGCAGCTGACTGCCCCACATGCGCTTGATGTTGATCAGTTTGTTGCGGTGCACATCGTCCTGGATGACGGACTGAGCTTTCTGGAATGCGGCAGCGTGACCCGTTGCTGCGCGGTCGAAGAGGGTTTTGAAATAGGTATTACCTTCAACACCATGTCTGCAAGCAACAGCAAACGCCTGGCACGTCAGGTTATGCGCACGCGGGCCTGATCAGCAAAGCTTCACAAGCCCTCACTAAGCCACGTTAACCTGCGCTCCACCTCGTTCGGCCAGTTTTGCCGCTGCGTGAATGGCGGCAACCCGATAGCTTTCAGCGTAAGTCGGGAAATTGAAAATGTTGTCGATAAAAGTGTTGACGTCAGCACCCTGCAACAACCCCATCTGACCGATATGTACCAGGTCAGTAGCGTGGGTACCGATCACGTGCACACCACGTATCACACCATCTGCGCTGACAACAAGCTTGAGCAAGCCGTCCTGAGCATTGGCAATATGTCCACGCGCGATTTCACGAAAGTCAGCCAGACCGATAACCACACCATCATACTGTTCGCGTGCTTGTTTCTCAGTCAGACCCACACTGGATAATTCGGGAATCGAGTAGATACCGGAAGGTAACAGGTCACCTATGACACCCAGCTCTTTGCCCAGCATATGACAGGCCGCTCGACGCCCCTGCTCCATCGACGAAGATGCCAGTGAAGGCGGCCCAACAACATCTCCAGCCGCGTAAATATGTGGCTGCGAGGTTCGCCCATGCTCATCCACACTCAACAATTGGCGATCGTCGATGGCTAAACCCGCACGTTCAATATTGAGATTCTGCAGATCAGCAACCCGCCCCTGGGCACACAGTACTTTGTCAGATTTGATCACGGTGCCATCTGCAAGGGTTGTTGCCACTTGCGAAACACCATCGAATGCACAGCTGACAACATCTACTTCGCCAAGAAAATCACCACCTCGTAACTCGAAGGCAGCAACAAAGGCATCGGTTAAATCATGGTCCAGGAATCCCAGCGGTTTTGCATATCGATCTATTAACGTGACCCGCACCCCCAACATGGCAAAAATAGACGCATATTCACATGCGATTACGCCACCACCCAACACCACCATGGTCTGTGGCAGGTAAGCCAGCGTCAGAATCGAATCGCTGTCGTAAACATGTTCATGATCTATGGCCACGTGGTCAGGATGCCGTGGTTTCGAGCCGGTGCAGATAACAAAATTCTTAGCCTGCAACAACATCTGCTGGCCGGTGGTTGTCAACACAGAAACACTGTTAGCGTCCTGAAAAGCTGCACGGCCATGCACAATCTCCACACCATTACGCTGTAACTGTTCCGTCATGTACTGGTCATGAGCGCTGACCACCTCAGACATTTCGCCAATCAGTTCAGCCACCCCGACGGAACGATCCATTTCGGGTAGATTCAACTCCAGCAGTCTGGCATTAACTTTCGCGCGCTCTTCAGCCCTTTCCCGTAAAGCTTTGCTGGGAATAGTACCGTAGTGAACACAGGCACCGCCGACTTCGCGCAGACGTTCGCAAATGGCGACTTGACGACCCGCTTTAGCGAGCTGAATAGCAGCCTTCTGCCCCGCAGGACCGGATCCGATGACTACCGCATCATAGAGTTTATTCATGCCATGCTCTCCATGGTCAGGGCGATGTCCGGCGCTTTTTCCAGCAGCTTTTCGATATCATCGGGATAAAAATTGAGATGTTGCAGCGCTGAATTCTGCAGAATGAGATCGGCATTGAGCTGATCTTGCGCCTGCAGGTCCGCGACAAGCCGTCCGGCGGCAATGATAGCCACGCTGTCTTTGGCATTTTTGGCTTCACTGAAATCGTCCAGAAATCGGATGGTCAGATCAACGGAACCCGGCAAACGCCACTCTTCTACCAGCAACAATCCAGCAGGTGTTGTGAACAGGTTGGCCAACTCAATCATTTCCGACTGGCCCAGATCGGGAGCCATCTGCGCAAGTCTGTTGATAACAAGTGGCGTCCCGATATTGTGCAGCAAGCCACACAGATAGGCGGTTTCGACATTTTTGATGGCTGCGCGAGCGATCTCTTTGGACCACAGAGCAGTACGTAAACCGTGCTGCCAGGCGTCATTGACCAGGCTTTCGAAGGGACCAGCCTGCAGCATTGTTCCCTTTAGAGAAACTGTCAGCGCTATTTCACGTATGCGCTCCATTCCCAGACGGGCAATCGCCTGTTGCAGCGCAACTATCTCAGAGTTGCCACGGAACGCCGCAGAATTAACAACACGTAACAAATGACTCGCAAGCCCTTGATCTTGCTGTATTAATTCAGCGAGACGTGCAGCATTTGATTGA
>CBDUMB010000040.1:0-12593 GCA_965368205.1 uncultured Pseudomonadaceae bacterium
ACAGGATAAATTCTGCGTGGTTGCCATGGATCAACGTAATGCCGGCAACAGCACCGGTCTTGTTGCCGCAGATCACGGCTGGCACACCTATACCCGGGATCAGCTGGGGTTGATGAGCCACCTGGGATTTGATGAATTCCATGTCGCGGGTATGTGTATCGGTGGACCATATGCATTGGGTCTTATCCAGGCAGCACCGCAACGGGTTGTCAGCGCGACCTTGTTTCAGACGATAGGTCGGGATAATAACGCCGAGGCGTTTTACGCAATGTTTGATGACTGGGCCGCTGCGCTGCAACCGCAGATGCCTGAGGTCCCAGCCGAAGCCTGGTCAACATTCCGCGAAAATATGTACGGCGGTGACACAATTCTGTTTAACGTCGACCGCGAATTTGTCGCGGATACAAAAACACCGCTGCTGGTTCTGATGGGCAATGATCTCTATCACCCGGAATCAAGCTCACGCATGATTGCAGCAACCGCACCAAACGTGGTTATTATCGAGTCCTGGAAAGAAGGTCAGGCAAAAACTGAAGCGATGGATACGTTTGCTCAATTTCTTGCACAACACACGCCGGAGTAACCTGTGAATCCTGAATCACTAGCTTTGTATGACGCCATGAGCACACTGCGCGCTGTTCGCCGGCTGCGACCTGATCCTGTTCCTGATGATGTTCTGCAACGCATCCTGCAGGCCGCGGCGTGGGCGCCAAGCGGAGGCAACGTGCAACCATTTCGCATTATTGTCGCTCGAGATCCGGATATAAGGACCCGGATTGGTGACCTTTATCGGCCTCAATGGGCATCTTACGGCGCCAACGCGCGCAAAGGTCTGGCCAGCCTGGAAGGAGAGGCCAAAGCCAAGCGGGCACGCATGCTTGATGCCTGCGATTACCTCGGTGAACACATGGGTGAAGCACCCGTACTGCTCATATTCTGTTTCAACCCGGATTACATGGCGATTACGGATGCGGACCAGGGCCGTCCCTCAATTGTGGGCGGCGGATCGGTTTATCCAGCTCTGCAGAATGCAATGCTGGCCTGTGTCAGCGAAGGTATAGGTTGTACGTTGACCACTTTGTTGTGTTATGAGGAAGACAAACTCAAAAAAATTCTGGCAATGCCCGACGGTTGGTATACGTGTGCGGTCATGCCAATTGGATATCCGGTGCGGGGCGGACATGGTGCGATCTCACGGCGGCCGGTGAACAAGTTGTGTTATGCGGACCAGTTTGGCAGGGAAATCACATTTTCTTAGACACCCAGGTATCTAAGGAGGAGGTTTTAGCCTTTTGCATGTTGTACCATGCCGGGTTTTATTTAGAGAGGAATGCTCATGTCTCTGGTTGCTGTAATGGAAACGAATAAAGGCACTATTCGACTGGATCTGTTTGCGGATAAAACACCGATGACGGTGGCAAATTTTGTAAATCTGGCTCAGCGTGGATTCTACGACGGCCTGGCTTTCCACCGTGTGATTCCTGACTTCATGGTCCAGGGCGGATGCCCTCAAGGCACTGGCACCGGCGGACCGGGTTATCGCTTTGCAGACGAGTTTGTCGCCGAGCTGCGTCATGATGCACCGGGCAAGTTTTCCATGGCCAATGCAGGGCCGGGCACCAACGGCTCACAATTCTTTATCACCCACGTCGCCACACCCTGGCTGGACGATGCACATACAATTTTTGGTGCGGTTCAAAGCGATGCTGATCAGGATGTGGTTAACGCCATCGCCCAGGGTGACAAAATCGTATCTGTAACCATCGAAGGTGAAACAGAAGCTCTGCTTGCGGATGAGCCTCTGGTTGCGCAATGGAATGCAAAACTCGATGGCTGATAACGGCGTGGCGCTGAGTAAGCCCGCAATAGACTTAGGCATAGTTGCCCGAGATGGGCAGGCTATGCTGACGTTCTACAGGGACGTATTGGGATTTGTCGAAGAAGCCAGCACGCCATTCCATGCAGGTGGGGTGATGTATCGTCTCTGGTGCGGGGACAGCCTGATAAAAATTGTTGTACCCGAAACTCCACCTCAGAGCCGTGCGCAACCCGGACCCATTGAATCAGCCTCAGGCATCCGTTACTGGACTATGCGGGTTTCCAACCTCGAAGAGATCATGTCCACATGTGCTAACGCCGGGGCGAAGGTTGTTGTGCCGGTCACTCAAGTTCGCGCAGGTGTGACAATTGGTATGGTGGAAGATCCCGATGGTAACTGGGTAGAGTTCGTCACATACGCCGAATGAAACGTCTGCCAACCGGGTTGTTGTGTGTGTGTCTGGTCGCTTGTTCTGCGCAGCCGGATGAGTCTCTCATCATGCTGCCAGACTGCAACAAACTGCGCGCCAGCGGCGATTTTGAAATCACTATTATGAGCGACGACGTAAACACCCTGCATTTGGCGGGCAACGGCGTTGATCAGTTTGAGTGGTTACATGATGGGACAACTTTATTGCTCAGCACTAACGGTCCTAACCAGCTGCGAGTCAACCTCAGTTGCGTGAAGCTCACTGAAATTGAACTGCTTGGCTCCGTGCAGGCTCAACAGAGTCCGGATGGTTTTGCCCAGTACGACAAAGTTGCCGTGTATGGAAGCAGTAGTTTTGCCGCAGTTGAATTGAACGCAGATCTGCTCGACCTGCGAACGTCCGGGCAGGGCGCCTTGAGGCTCGATCAGATTGTTGCTGACCAGGTGCAGGTACTCGCATCCGGCCAAAGCCAGCAATATCTGGCCGGAGAAACCCAGCGGCTGCAGGCCACTTTAACCGGCAATGCAAAGCTGTCGTCCGCAGCATTGTCTGCCCAGCGTATTGCGCTGTCTGCCAGTGGTGATACCGTTGCGGAAGTGTTTCCAACCGCACACATTGGCGGCACGCTCAGTGGTCGAAGTGCACTCGGGTATGTGTCGAATCCAGTATTGGAAGTTGCTCTGGAAATACAAGATGCAGCCGTCGCCAATCGGCGCGAATAAAATTCATCTATCAGTCATCGCAAGGGGGAAGTTGTGGCGCAGGATTATCTGTTTGGAGACTTGAAGGTACTCGATGTGGGTAGTTGGATTGCCGCGCCGGTTGCAGCCACTATGCTTGCAGACTTTGGTGCGGAAGTTGTCAAAGTAGAACTACCGGGTGTCGGTGATGGCTATCGCCAATTCTCTGCAACCCCAGGTGCGCCGGACAGTTCGCATAATTTCGCCTGGCAGATGGATGCACGCAACAAGCGCTCGGTGGCACTGAATTTGAAGACCGAAGCCGGGCGTGAAATCCTTTTCAAGCTCATCGACGAAGCCGATGTGTATGTCACCAATCATTCCCCGGGTATGCGTGAGAAGCTGGGCCTGTCTTATGAGCACCTGCAGGCGCGTAATCCAGCGCTGATTTACGCCTCGCTGACCGCCTACGGTGAACAGGGTCCTGAACGGGATCGAGAGGGTTTCGATCTTGTTGCCTACTGGTCTCGCTCTGGTCTGATGGACCTGGTGCACGCACCAGGAGCAGACCCGTCGCCGGCATTACCCGGCATGGGCGACCACCCCACAGCGGTCAGCATGTATGCTGGTATTCTAACCGCTCTGATACGTCGCATGAAAACCGGCGAAGGCAGTTTTGTTCATACCTCACTTCTGGCTAATGGTATCTGGTCAGCGTCCTGTATCGCTCAGGGTGCATTTGTCGGCGCAGATTTCAGCCGTTATCGAGCCATGTTAGGTCATCTGTATACCCGTGTGATGTACGAAACCCTCGACGGGCGCTGGTTACAATTCACAATGGTACGCAGTGCAGATGAAACAGACGCGATGTTTACTGTCATGGGTATGCCGGAAGTGCTTATCGAGGAAAGATTTGCTGACGCAGCCAGTCGCGTCGCCCACGGTGCAGAGCTGGTTGCAATGATCAAACCCGTTATCAGAACTCGCAACAGCGCTGAATGGCTGGAAGCGTTTCACGCCGCTGGTGTTCCGGTTGCTCTGGTTGGCGAGGTAGAGCGCCTGCCGGAAGATCAGCAGGTGCTGCTTAACCCAATGCTGATGGACGGCGGCGATACCGGCCTGGATCAGGTGATTAAACATCCGGTAAATGTTGATGGCCTGAACACTAAACCAGCCAGTCGAGCGCCAGATTTAGGTGAACACAGCGAACAGATTCTGTTGCAGCTCGGCTACACCATCGAGCAGGTTGAAAATTTTCGCGAGGCCGGCGTTATCTAGCGCTCAGGCGGCTTTAACCTGACAGGTGCTGTAAGGGCAGGGCTGTGGAAGATTTGATCCTCTCCATGGCAAAGGACGAGGAAACGTCATGCAGCGGCGCCACTGAGATGAGCTTTTTGTAAACTCGATCATAGTCGTCGATGTCCCGCGCAACTATTTTCAACAGGTAATCGGTTTCGCCACTCATGCGATAAAACTCAATCACCTCGGGAATGTTTTTCACCCCGTCCGAAAATTTCTCCAGCCAGCTGTCATTGTGCTCACTTGTTTTAATGGCTACAAACACCGTCAGACGTAACCCCAGCGCACGTTCGTCCAGCAGCGCAACCCGTCCTCGAATTACACCAAGTTCTTCCAGGCGTTTGATACGCCGCCAGCAGGCGTTTGTGGATAAGCCGATTTGTTCCGCCAGTTCGGAGATCGCAATATCCGCGTTGGATTGCAGCTGCTGCAGGATACGATGGTCGAAGCGATCGATTTTCATGGGAAAATATCTTTACATATGACGATAATATCGAAATATTTTAGCTCTTCTCTGGATTTAGGTGAAGAAGTGGTGAAATATTTTGCCCAGATCAACGCAAAATTTAGCTATGAGTATTACCGTACACCCATTTTTTGTCGAAAATCCGCACGAGATTCGCTGCGGTTATGTTGTTGCGAATCCGGAATCGCAAACCTGCGCAATCATTGATCCACCCGCCAGCGCGCCGGATGCCGGGAAAAGCCTGACAAGCTGCGCAGATCAGATGCTTGCCTGGGTTTTCGCGCATGAATATGTTGTTCGCTGGGTGATTGAAACGCACCCTCAGGAGCAAGGTTCTACGGCGACCGCCTATCTGCGGGAAAAACTGCTTTGTGCACAAACAGCGGCTGCCGCCAGCAATGCTCAGCCAGAATTGTTTGATCGCCAGCTGCGCAACGCAGACACACTGTGTTTAGGACATTCCTGCGCCAGAGTGCTTACCAGAGAGGACCTGCCGGGCGAAATTGCTCTGCAGTTCGACAACAAACTGTTTGTCAGCGGCTTGTCGGGTGTTGAAGCCTGGCTTGAAAATCAGCAGTTTGGGTTGTGTGCAGCAAGCAGAGCTTTTGTCTCCAGACCCGGATTGAGCAACGATATGACCCCATCCTACTGCTCCGCAATCGCCCCGGCCAAGCTCTGTGGCAGCAACACCTGAGGTTGATTTAGACAACCAGAATCAGCCCAACCAGGCTGTTGTTGCCCTGTCATGGGTGGCCATTATTCTGACATTGAGTGTGGCGCTGTACTATCAGAATCCCGCTATCGGGCTCCTCGGCGGTCTGGCGACACGCCTGGGTTTGCAAACTCAGCCCATCACCCGCGCCAAGTCCATTGGTACTTTCAGCTTACAGACCGCAGTTGTTCTATTGGGTTTCACTCTGGGTTTTGACCGCATGGTCAGCGTCTCTGCTGACTATGGCCTGCTTGTCGCCGGGTATGTGCTGGGCACTTTTGCTCTCGGCTGGGTGCTGTCACGGGTTTTGTTCTGTGATCGCACAGAAGCGGCTCTTTTGACCAGCGGTACAGCCATTTGCGGTGGCACAGCCATCGCCACGCTGAGCCCACTGATGGGCGCTAATCCGAAACAGTTTGCTGTTGCCACCGCACTGGTGTTTCTGTTGAACGTGGTTGCCTTGATGACGTTTCCATTTATCGGTCAATGGTTGAACATGAGCCAGGAAGCCTTTGGTGTCTGGGTTGCGCTGGCTGTGCATGACACCAGCTCGGTGGTTGCAACCGCCGCGATCTATGGTGAAGAAGCGGCTGCTGTGGCCACCACGGTTAAAATTGGTCGGACCTTGTGGCTGATCCCTGTCGCCTTTGCCGTCAGTCTTATCTACCGCGAAAAGGAAGCCACGCTCCGGGTGCCGCTTTTTGTGTTGTTGTTTATTCTGGCTGCGTTCATAAGCAGCTTTGTTGACCTTGAGGCAGGTCTCCTGCAACTTGTCACCAAGGTCAGTAAATCACTACTTGTGCTTGCACTGCTGATGATTGGCCTGGAGATTAATCGGACCACGTTGCAGCAGATGTCCTGGCGTAGCGTACTGTTCGGCGTGACGCTCTGGGGGATGGTAGCGCCAGGGGCTTACGTACTGATTATGTTTTGAGGCGGGTACAACTTAGTTCTGACCGTCCCTTGTGTTGAGCACCGCGCTGAGACCCCTGCAGTTGGCTATAACGTTATTGGCAAACGTTCTTTCACAGCAACAAATGTCTTGGCTATTGTCTGCACATGACTGTTTTACGCACCTATCTCGACCTGAAAAGCATAGCCGCGCTACTGGCATTTGCCGCCTATCTGCTGGTGCCATTCCTCGCCTGATTCCACTGTGCGCTGCCGATAGCGTCGAAAATTGATTTTGCTGCTTGACACACGTCCCCACTGCGCCGTAAAACCCGCTTTTAAAAGTCTGGTTTATCTGTCCAGAAAAAAGGGGGCGACTTGGCAACTAGCGGCGACAATCTCACGGATAGCAAAGATCCACCTGAAGAAGACGACACCGAAGTCGACGAGTTTGCGGCGGACGAAGACGAAGATGTCAGTGCGGAACTGGATGAGTTTGATGCAGACAGCGATGACGACGGCGAAGATGTTGATCGCATTGAAGCAGAAGTGTTATCGCCGAAAGCTCAGGACGCACGCTCGCTGGAAATCCGCAGGGCTTTAGAAGAGCGTCAGGAACGTCGGCGTCAGGAAGCTGATATCGACTATCTGGATTTCGACTTCGACGACTAACCCCATCCCTTTACCCCATCCCTGTGCGGATTGTGGTTCGTCCATCAGCGCCCGCAGCGGAAATCGCCCAATTTTCCAACTATGACACTCTGCTGCTGTTTTCCCGGCTGAACCTGGCAATCCAATCCCGCGACTAGTGCAGAAGCTCAATCTCTGACATGCTCCTGCACATGCAAGGATCCGCACAAATAGATGCGCCCGCCGTGAGAGATTTAGTGCTCCTGGGGGGTGGCCACGCCCACGTCAGCGTACTTAAAAAATTTGCCATGCACCCGGAACCTGGTGTGCGGCTGACGCTGATTTCGAGAGGCCAGCAAACGCCGTATTCAGGCATGTTGCCAGGTTGCATTGCAGGCACCTATACACCGGAAGATATCCATATTAATTTGGGGCCACTGTGTCGATTCGCCAACGCGCGACTGATCAGTGCAGAAGTCCTCGGTATTGATATGCGCACAAAGCAGGTGCAGCTGGAGGGGCGGCCACCGGTTAAATTTGATCTTCTGTCTATCAACACCGGCGCTGTGCCTAGTGCGCCTTACGTTGACGCTGTCACTGTAAAACCCATCAGCGCGTTCCTGCCTAAGTGGCAGGCCATCCAAGCCGAAATTAAAGCCGGTGATCACCTGGCGATTATCGGCGCCGGCGCCGGTGGGGTGGAATTAGCTTTTGCGGCACGCAGCGCTTTGCCGAATGCGGTGCAGATCAGCCTTTACGGCCCGAGTCTACTGCCTGGCCACAACACCAGGACCATCACCACAGCTCAACAGGCGCTCGCCCAGCGAGGTATTACCTGGGTTAACGAGCGGGTTGAAGGCCGCAGTGATGCCGAGCTGTTGCTGTCTTCAGGTACCGCGCTGGAAGCCACCCACACCCTCTGGGTAACACACGTACAGGCGCCGCAATGGATTGCGTCAGCCGGGTTTGCAACAGACGCTAACGGCTTCATCAGCGTGGACGCCGCGCTACAAAGTACTTCCCACCCTGGTGTTTTTGCCGCGGGTGATATTGCCTACCTGCATGATCAGCCGCGCCCGAAAGCGGGTGTCTATGCGGTGCGGGCGGGCGCGGTGCTGGCAGATAATTTGCGCCGGACACTCACCCAGAAGAAGTTGCGTTTGTATCACGCCCAGACAAATTACCTGGCGCTACTCGGAGATGGGCAGGGCAAAGCCATTGCCAACCGCGGCAGCTGGTCTGCTTACGGGCGCATCTGGTGGCTCCTGAAAGATCGAATAGACCGTAATTTTATGAATAAATTCAATAAATTACCTGCTATTTCTCCGCCTTCGCTAACCATCTCAGATGCGTTTCGCGCTGACTTGCCTGAGGATATGATGCGTTGCGGTGGCTGTGGCGCAAAGTTGGCTGCAGATCCATTACGGCGTGTTCTGGCACGTCTACCAGAGCAGAGAAGCCCCTACATCAAACTCGGAATTGGTGATGACGCCGCGCTCATCGAGAATCCAGGCACTGACACGCTGGTAACCATCGATGGCTTCAGAGCCATGCTGGATGATCCATACCTGTTTGGGCGCATTGCGGCACATCACAGCCTCAATGACATCTTTGCTATGGCTGCCACACCAACTTCTGCACTGACCTTCATCACGCTGCCCCTTATGGCGGAAGCGCTGATGGAAGAGGAGTTGTTCCAGGTGCTGTCTGGCGTTGTGGCGGTGCTGAACAGCCACCAGGTACCCCTTGTAGGTGGACACACTGCTGAGGGTGCGGAATTGACCCTCGCGCTTACCGTCACCGGCGTGCCAGGATCAAGAACAGTAACAAAAGCTGACGCCCGAGCGGGTGATGTGCTTATTCTGACCAAGCCGTTGGGTACCGGTGTCGTGCTTGCTGCTGCGATGCAGGGCAAAGCTTCACCAGCGTGTCTGGATGAGACTCTCAGCAGCATGGACATGAGCAACGCAGCAGCAGTAGAAGTATTTCTGGCCTGCGGTGTAAATGCTCTGACAGACATCACCGGTTTTGGCCTGATTGGCCATCTGAGCGAAATACTGCGAGCCTCCGGAGTAGGGGTTGAACTGGATATCGCGAACGTGCCCACGTTACCCGGCGCACATGACCTGATCCGCCAGCTGCACAGTTCACTGCAAGTAGCCAACGAACTCGCCTTTGCCGATTTTCAGCTCGCACAGAATCTGACGCAGTCTGCACCTGAACTGAAACTGCTGGCAGACCCACAAACGTCGGGCGGTTTGTTAGCCTGCGTGTCAGAGGATCAGGCGGCGGATTGTCTCAGCAGACTTCATGAACAGGGTTACCCAGCTGTCAGTATCGGTAGAATTGTCGCGCCGGGACCATGGTCAATCCGCTGACAAACGGGCCTGCGCGGATTGTTATCGTCACAGATCCAATGTGCTCATGGTGCTGGGGTATGAGCGGCGATATCGACATAGCACGAAGAAAGCATCACCCAACGATTACTTATGACTTTATGCTGGGCGGCATCAACCCGCAGGGCACCCAACCCATAGGTGAGTACGGCCGTCGATATCTGCGGCGCCTCTGGCATGAAGTCGCAGCAACCACAGGTCAGACTTTTGGCGAACTGGTACCTGAAGTCTACGTCCATAATTCGAGGCTGGCTTGCCTTGCGGTGGAAGCGATACGGTTAATGACCGGCAGCGCGCCGTTCGATTTTCTGCATCAACTGCAGGCCAGCTTTTTTGTTGAGCAACAGAATATCAACGATCGGAATACCCTGCGGCGGCTCGCATCCGCCGCTGGCTACGATGCCGACAAAATGAACAAACTGATGGATTCAACTCAGGTTAACGCGCGTGTCGATTTTCAATTTGAAAATGCCGGTGCGTTTGGCACTGGCGCCATGCCCAGCGTTCTGATTGAAGAAAACAGTAAGATGCGCCTGCTAGCCGGCGGCTATGTAGACGCCAGCATGTTGGATCAGTTGTTACAGGAGGCGTTATCGGCTCAGACGGCTGATTAACTCAGAAAAAATCAGCTATAGCGGGGCGAAAGCGATCCATATCAACAAGAAATGAATCATGGCCCTGCAGAGACGGCATGCGTTTGAAAATCACTTCCGGCACGTGTCGATCTAATGCGAGGGCAAGCTCTTCCTGCTGACTCACTGGAAACAGGAAGTCTGTTTCAACACCGATGACCAGCGCAGCATCCAGACCCAGCTTTGCAAAACTGGCCTCCAGGGATCCGCCATGGTCTGCCGCGTCATATAAATCCATAGCCCTGGAAAGATAGAGGTAACAGTTAGCATCAAAGGTGCCGATAAAGCGATTGGCATGGCTTTCCAGATAACTCTCCACTTCGAAGTCGATGCCAAACGGATTGTCAGCATGGGTGAAGTCTGTGGCGCGCTCGCGGCCGAAACGTTCTGCCCATTCGGCGGCGGAGCGGTAACTTATCATCCCCAGCTTGCGCGCAAGACGCATGCCAGAAACGGGTCCGTTGCCACTCATGTCATACTGGCCGTTCTGCCACAATGGGTCTGAACGAATAATCTCCCGTTGCAGGGAGCGCAAGGCGATTGAAAAGGGCAGGCTGCGTGCGGCCGCAGAAATGGATACCAGGCGCCGCGCGCGACCGGGTCGTTGCTGGGTGAAGGCGATTGCCGTCATACCACCCATTGAAGAACCCACCACAGTATGGACTGTTTCAATACCCAGGTGATCAAGAATATATGCGGCAGCGTCAGCAATATCTTCGACAGTAAGCACCGGAAAGGTCAGCCGATACAGCTCGTTGGTGTCCGGATTGATACTTGCCGGTCCAGTGGAGCCAAAGCAACTGCCTAGAGAATTGACGCAGATGACAAAATACCGGTCCGTCTCAATGGGCTTGCCCGAGCCAATCATGTCTTCCCACCATCCGGCTGAAGGATCGTTCTTAGATGAGCTGGCGTGCGCTGAAGGTGACAGACCAGTGAATAACAGCACAGCATTGTCTGCTTTCTCATTCAGACGGCCCCAGCTTTCGTAGGCCAGGGTTGGGCTTGTGAGGCTGCCACGTTTCATGACAAATTCACCGGCAAGGGTGATGGTTTGTACAGCGGTCAAGGTAAGCTCGAGCAAGAGTTCGGGGCAGGAACGATAAGAGATTATGCTTAGAAGTGCCAGTCTGATTCTTTTTTAGCGGACTCCTATGGCGGACTCCTGTGGCGGACTCCTGTGGCGGAAGAGGTAGGAGTCGACCACTCCTCTAACATATTGATTTTATTGAATAAAAAATCGCTGTCTATTTTCCTACATACAAATGAGTGTACAAACTACGTTACACGTTTGGCTCGGTAATCTCAGGCACTTCGAAAATGATTGGGGTTCCGCTCGTCAACGCTTTGCCAACAGCAATAGCATGTCTAGGTTTAAGTCTTGTTAAAGTCTCGATGAAGTCTTGTCCCATATAGTTACCCAGAAAGTCGCCACTCGTCTTATCAAATTGTTGGAAAGCAACAACCGTGTTGCATTGTGTAAGCACGGTCTTTGATACGTTTGCCGTCCGTTGAGCGATCACAAGAAACCCAATACCGTACTTCCTCCCTTGCAGAGCAATCTGGCCAATACTGTTTACCAATGAACCAGCTCTCTTATCATCAACCCCGATGAAGTTCCATTCAGGGACTATTGTGTGGGCTTCTTCTAAGACTACACACACTTTTTGCCCGTAGTTTCCCTCCATTTTTGCTATTTCGAACAGTGTCTTGAAGAACCACCTGGTGTACTCAAAAATCGCAGTTGTGTTGGCAACATCAGGCAGTTCAAACACGCACGCTTTGTCGTCATCTGTCGTAAGGAACTCTTGAAGGACTTCTGAGAACCCTTCGCGCAACTGTGCTTCGGCGGTATTCATGACAGCCTGGTTGCGTTGATTTGCAAATTTATCTAGCTCTGTTGATAGCTGATCTACTGCCTGGAACA
Organism: uncultured Pseudomonadaceae bacterium; assembly: GCA_965368205.1. GTDB lineage: Bacteria > Pseudomonadota > Gammaproteobacteria > Pseudomonadales > Azotimanducaceae > UBA4421. The sequence goes on from CBDUMB010000040.1 coordinate 11,883, forward strand.
ACTGCCCTTCAGCCGCCGAGGTAATTATTGGACGTAGCCCAATGTCCGCTAGTTTACTCGCATACTCATTCGTAAAATCGATACATATGATTTTCGTACCCTGACCAACCAGCTGACGAACTAGGTTCCTTGAAAAAACAGACTTTCCAGAACCTGTGACACCCAGCACTGACATATGATGGGAAACCGCTTCTTCAAGATTTAGAACTGCTGGGAAGTTCGTATTGGGAATAGTTCCAATTTGATATTCGTTTGGCCCAACTGCTGGAATGTCATGCATATGCATCGCTGTAACCACGGGAGAATTAACAGCCGGAACCCAACCAAATCTTTCAAACGCTCGCTTATCCCGGTTCCATGTTCCCAGTTGCACGGCCTCGCCAATGATTACTCCAGCTTCGTCCTTGTGATCCAAGGTTTCCAGGTCTGTAATACCCTCGACTATCTGGTATAGGACGTGATCGTCGCCAATCTTTACCTCTAGCAGATCACCTTCGCACACAGGAACCCTCTCGCAGTACTCGAACTTTATCTTCTCAATGGTGGATTTTTCGGTCACAACCCCGACAAGCCTATCCGCGAAGTTTTTTGCGTCGACATCTACCTTGTATACAACGTCAGCCTTTGGCTTAACGATTGTACTTTCGCCACGCAATGCGTGCTGTGTGCGATCGTCACTCAATATACGTGCCCAATGCTCTGAGTTGAGAA
>CBDUMB010000041.1:0-12590 GCA_965368205.1 uncultured Pseudomonadaceae bacterium
CCCTTGATTTGGCTCGACGATACCCTGGCCGATTGTGAGGAACTTGCTGAAACCGACGATGCTATTTTTTGCTAGTGCTGGACTGTGTGTGAAGCTTGATGATTTTGATGGCAAAAGTTTGCTCAAGAATCTCTAGTGTCGCCTAACACTTATTACACGACAAAACGCCGTGATAAAGAGACGTGTAATCCATATAACCCATTATCAACTCTCCTATCTCCCACGCCATTCCTGGCTTTCAGCCTGATTACTTTCTAATCCAAAATCAATACGCTATTTCTGGTAGTTTCCCTCAGAGTTGAACATTTGCCATCTAACGATCCAGGCTCGCCACCTAAGTTACTAGACCAGGTTCGCTACCGTATCCGTAGGCTTGGAATGGCGAAGCGTACAGAGTATGCCTACGTGGGCTGGATTCGGCGTTTCATCATAGCCAATAATAAACGTCATCCAGCAGAACTGGGCAAACGCGAACTGGAAGCCTTCCTCACCAGAATAGCGGTGCAGGATCGAGTTGCGCCATCTACTCAGAATCAAGCCCTGTCTGCCTTGTTGTTTCTCTACAAGGAAGTCCTTCATATAGAAGTGCCCTGGCTGGTAGATGTCCGCAGAGCGAAAGCGCGCGACTATCTGCCGGTTGTGCTAACGCGTGATGAAATTCAGGCGTTGCTGGGTGAGCTGTCTGGCGTCCATCATTTGGCCGCGAGCTTGTTGTATGGCACAGGTATGCGGCTCATGGAGTGCCTGCGGCTGCGCATCAAAGATTTGGATTTCGAGCGTTCTGAAATAACGGTTCGTTTAGGTAAAGGCGGCAAAGACCGTCGAACGCTTTTCCCTGAATCATTGCAACCGGCACTTCGTGCCCAGATGCACGATGCCAGGAATCTGCATGAAAACGATCTTGCCCTGGGGTTTGGAGAAGTGTGGTTGCCTGATGCGCTCGCGCGTAAATATAAAAACGCGGCCAGAGAGTGGGGCTGGCAGTATGTCTTCCCGGCCGCCTCCCGCAGCATTGATCCAAGAAGCGGGGTAGAGCGGCGTCATCATCTTGGTGAGGCTCAGCTGCAACGCGCGGTCAAGCGCGCAGCCAAATTGGCGCGCATATACAAAAAGGCAACCTGTCATACATTGCGTCACTCCTTCGCAACGCATTTGCTCGAGCGGGGTTACGACATTCGCACGGTGCAGGAACTTTTAGGTCATTCGGATCTGGCCACAACGCAGATTTACACCCATGTACTGGGCAAGGGTGCAAACGCGGTACGCAGCCCTCTCGATATCTTGTGATGAATGTGTATAGTTTGGCTAAAATATACACATGGTGATTCCAGTGAGAACCAATATTGTCATCGACGACGATTTGCTGGCCGAAGCGCTCGAAGCAACAGGTGCAAAATCCAAACGGGAGGTAGTAGAACTCGGGCTTGCCATGTTGGTGAAGCTGTCACGACAGGAACGCGTCAAAGAATTTCGAGGAAAGTTGAGGTGGCAGGGCGATCTCGACGCGATGCGAGATAGTGCTTGATCCTTGTTGATTCAAGTGTATGGATAGACTTTTTTAGCGGCAGAAAAAGTAAAGAAACAGACTATCTGGACAGTTTGCTGGGCGTCGAGCAGATAGTCATTGGTGACTTGATTTTGATGGAAGTGCTGCAGAGTGTTACCGGACGCTGCGAAAAAAGGGGGTCACAGTAAGAAGGTCAAACGACATGATCATTGGGGCATATTGCATTGATGCATCTATACCCTTGCTTTACTCAGATCGTGACTTTTCTTTTATGACCGAACATCTGGGCTTGGTGCAAGCGCTCCCAAACTGATCTGCTGCTCAGTCCAGATACTTATCCGTCACCGCACCTTCGCTGGCACTGGTCACCAGTTTGGCGTACTTCGCCAAGGTTCCACGAGTAGTATAAGGTGCAGGTCGCTGCCATTGGCTCTTGCGCTGTTCTAAAGTGGCGTCGTCCACATGCAGGATCACTGTCTTAGCTTCGGCGTCCACCGTGATCTGATCTCCATCTTCGACCAGAGCGATCGGCCCACCCTCAAAGGCTTCTGGCGTAACGTGACCAATAACAAAGCCGCGCGACCCGCCTGAAAAGCGACCGTCAGTCAGCAAAGCAACATCGTCAGATAAGCCGCGTCCGTTGATGGCGCTGGTGGGGCTCAACATTTCTCGCATGCCTGGGCCGCCTTTGGGGCCTTCGTAACGAATAATCACAACGTCACCTGCCTGTACGGTGCCATCCATAATGGCTGCCATGCCTGCTTCTTCACCATGGAAACACCGGGCTTTACCTGTGAAGTTCAAACCTTCGTGGCCGGTGATTTTGGCTACAGCACCCTCCGGTGCCAGGTTGCCCCGCAGAATAACCAGGTGGCTGTCCTTTTTAATCGGGTTACTCATCGGCCGGATGATTTTCTGATCCGCCGGGTAGTCAGCCACGTCCGCCAGATTCTCCGCCAGTGTTTTACCGGTCACAGTCATGCAGTCGCCGTGCAGTAAACCTTCATTAAGTAGCGTTTTCATTAATGGCTGTATGCCACCAATGGCGATGAGCTCACTCATGGAGTACACCCCAGCCGGTCGCATGTCAGCGAGTACGGGTACCCGTGCCCCCACGCGGGTGAAGTCATCCAGTTCCAGTGGAATGCCGGCGGCGTGTGCGATGGCTAACAGGTGCAATACGGCGTTGGTAGAACCTTCCAGGGCGATGGTGACAGTGATGGCGTTTTCGAATGCTTCGCGGCTCAACATGTCACTGGGTTTAAGACCGAGCTTGATCAGGTTGCGTACCGCAGCGCCAGCGTTGTAGCTGTCTTGTTTTTTGGCATCGCTGATCGCGTTTTGTGCAGAGCTGTTGGGTAACGATAAACCCAGCGCTTCCATGGCCGATGCCATGGTATTAGCGGTGTACATGCCGCCACAGGAACCAGGCCCCGGAATGGCAGTTGATTCAATTTCTTTGAGTTTGATATCAGACAGATTGCCAGCGGCGTGCTGTCCTACCGCCTCGAAAACCGAAACCACGTCGCGCCGTTCAGCGCCTGGCATGATGGTGCCGCCGTAAACGAAAACGGCTGGTCGGTTCATGCGTGCAATCGCGATGCCGCAGGCAGGCATATTTTTGTCGCAGCCACCGATGGCAACAAATCCATCGAATCCCTGTGCGCCAACCACGGTTTCGATGCTGTCGGCGATTACTTCCCTGGAGGCCAACGAGTAGCGCATGCCCGGTGTGCCCATGGAAATGCCGTCGGACACCGTGATTGTGTTGAACAGCACGGCTTTAGCACCCGCCGCGTCAGCACCTTTCACGGCTTCATCAGCCAATGTGTTGATATGCATGTTACAAGGGGTGACCATCGACCAGGTCGAGGCGATGCCGATTTGTGGTTTCTTGAAATCTTCTTCGGTGAATCCCACCGGATACAGCATCGCGCGGCTGGGTGCTTGTTCTACGCCATCAACAACAATGGATGAATACGGTCTTTCGTCCGCCATGTGAATTCCTCGTAATTATAGGGTCTTAACCATCACCGCAGAATTGCGCTGCCAGTTGTATAACATTTGTTTCTGTTCAGGTAGCTGATCCGGGCTTGCGTCGGTAAACCCCTGTTCTAAAAACCAGTCTCTTGTCTGGGTTGTCAGTACAAACAGGGTGTTTACGTTGTTGTTGCGTGCGGTTTCTTCAGCGGCTGCAAGCAGGCGTGCGCCTATGCCATTGCCGGCCTGGTAGTTTTCATGCACGCCAACACACGCGAGTTCTGCCTGCGCGCCGTAGGGATATACCGCGCAACAACCGACCACGATACCGTCCAGTTCCGCAACCAGAAAATTATCTATTTCCTGTTCCAGTCGATCCCGTTCACGACGCACCAGAGCGCCAGATTCTTCCAGGGGCCGAATGACTTCAACGATGCCGGCCACATCTTCACGTGTAGCGGTTCGCACCCCTTTGTGCTGTTGTTCAACTACCTGTGTGCCAATGCCTTCAGCGGTAAACAGCTCCGCCAGAAGGGCGCCGTCGTCTGTGAAGGGCACCAGGTGTGATTTAGTCACGCCGCGTCGAACGGCTTGTTGCAGATAGTGCAGTCGAGTTGCGTTTGCATCATCCGTAGTGGCCAGGGCCTGGTCGAGGCTGCCTGGCGTCACCGTACTGATGCGTTTTCCCTGCTCGTCTCGCAGGTGTGCCACTTCATCGAAGAAAATTAGCTTGTCTGCCTGTAACGCGATCGCAATCTCTGTGGCCACTTCTTCTGCAGGCAGATTAAAAACCTGACCGGATGGAGAGTAACCTACTGGTGATTGAATGATCAGGGCGCCGCCATCCAGGCTGTTCTTGATGCGTCGGGTCTCAACACGTCTCACGCTGCCCGTGAACAGATGATCCACGCCATCCAGAATACCCATGGGTTGTGCCGTGATGAAATTACCTGCAATCACAGGGATGTCGACTTTGTGCAGCGGTGAGTTGGGCAGGCCTGTCGAAAACAGCGCTTCCAGGCGGGTGCGCAACTGTCCGTTGACCGCGGTGATGGTCGACATCGCCAGTTCGTCGGTGACACGTCTATGCCCGTGGTAAAAAGATTCAGGCAACGCCTGCTCTATTTGCGGGCGGCCGCCGTGTACCAGAATCAGGCGGACGCCCAGCACGTGTAAGAGCGCCAGGTCGTGCACCATGTTGGAGAGGTTCACATGCTCAAAGGCCTCGCCAGGTACCAGCACCACAAATGTCTTGTTGCGGTGCGCGCTGATATAAGGGGTTGAGCCACGGAACCACCGTGCATACGTAGAAGTTTCCATCTCTGTCAGCTCGTGCAGTAGCGTGCGATCACTTGTCTTAAGGTGTCTTGTGCGGCACCAATCTGATCACGTGCAAGATATTCATTGGGCTGGTGTGCCTGATCAATGCTGCCAGGTCCCCACACAACAGTTTCCATACCCAGACTCTGCAGGAAATGCCCTTCGGTGCCAAATGCCACAGTGCCAGGCGCTACGCCGGAGTGTGTCGCTAAAGTCTGCACCAGGTCACCCTGCAGATCTGATTCAAACGGTGGTACCGGCGGGTATTGAGTCGTGACGGTAAGCGCGGTGCCACATTGGGCGATGGCTTTCTGCAGACGTTCCTGCAGGCGTTTAATGGTGTCGTGTGTATCCATGCCGGGCAGTAAGCGCATATCTATCTGCAATTCAGCATGGCTGCAGATGCGATTGGGGCTGTCCCCTGCGTGCATGCAGCCCAGGTTCATTGTCGGTACCTGCACCTCAAATGCGGGGTTGATGTGGTCATTGGCCAGTTCCTGGCGAAAGGCAATGAGGTCCGTCATGACTTTGTGCATGGAGTCCAGCGCGTTGCAGCCCAGATCCGGGTTCGAGGAATGCCCGGATGCACCCTGTAACTTAATTGAGATAAACGCGATGCCTTTGTGGGCGTACACCGGCATCAGGCCGGTCGGCTCGCCAATAATGCCGTAGCTGGCTTTGGGTTTGCCGCTTTCCACAAGGTAACGTGCGCCGGCCATGGAAGACTCTTCGTCGGAGGTGGCGACGATGGTCAGCGGCGCGCTGAGTTTTTTATCGATGAAGGTCGTGGCTGCTTCTAACGCGACCGGGAAAAAGCCTTTCATATCGCAGGCGCCCAGGCCGTACAGCCTGTTGTCTTTCTCGGTCATGGTGAATGGATCGGTCTGCCATTTTGTTTCATCGAACGGCACGGTATCGGTGTGTCCCGCGAGCACCAGGCCTCCCTCTCCGGAGCCCAGGGTGGCTACAAGGTTGGCTTTGTGCGGGGCATCAGGCAGCGGCATCAGTTCCGTGTCAAAACCCAGATCGTCGAGCCAGTTGGCCAGGTGCTCAATCACGCGCAGGTTGCTGCGATCAATGGCCGGCGTCAGAGAGCTTACGGAAGGCTCGCTCACCAGGGTTGCCAGCATGTCGTCAAATTTGGGTAACACGCAATTTTTCCCGCGTGGGGTAGTTATCCCACAGCTATTAAAGAGGGCCGGTATTGTAGTCCCAAGGTCTGGGTAATTGCACTTAAGTGGTTTAATTAAAAGAGTTTTTTACCCTGTGATGTGGGTCTAATCTGCCACGTGAATGGCTTGCAAATCATCGTCTGAAGGGGATACTGCGGTAATCACGTTTACAGCATGAATGGACAACTGCTTGGCTAGTTCACCGCAATCGCAATCTCCAGGGTTATCTTCCGTACCCACAGACGACACCGCAGGCGTGCCTGGGGTTGCGCCTGCAACCAGCGAAAAGGTCGATAAGACCCCGATTTTGACCTCAAAGCGAGGCTTTGGCGGCAATATCTTTGATAATGAGCAGGAGCTGTTGCTCGATCTGCCGGTATTACTTGAAGCCATTGTCGAAGATGGGTTTATCGGTCAGCGCCAGGCGGAAGATATTCTTATTGCGCAACGCACGCAGAAAGAGCTCAGCATGCACCCGCTGGAGATCATTGCCAGCCGCGAGTATGAAAATCGCCATTCAGCCACCAATAAAACCCTCGACCTTGAAACCCTCACCATCTGGCTCAGTCAGCGGGTTAATCAGCCGTATGTGCGTATAGATCCGCTCAGCATCAACGTGAATGCGGCCACCGAGGTCATGTCTTACGCCTTTGCCCAGCGCCACAATATTCTGGCGATTGATGTGGCGGACGACTACGTAGTTGTCGCCAGCGGTCAGCCCTATATGTATCAGTGGGAATCGATGCTCACGCAAACACTGCGTGGTCGCCGTATTCGCCGGGTGGTGTGTAATCCTGCGGACCTCACCCGCTACCAGTTAGAGTTCTACACCATCGCCCGTTCTGCCGCGAAAGCAGAAGAAGCCGGCATGGAAGTTACAACCATCACCAACTTCGAGCAGATGCTCGAGCTGGGTTCGATGAAATCGCCCGAAGCCAACGATGCCCACGTGGTGAACATTGTCGATTGGCTGTTGCAGTACGCTTTTGACCAGCGCGCCAGTGATATTCACATTGAGCCCAGACGCGACAAGGGGCTGATCCGTTTTCGCATCGACGGCGTCCTGCATCATGTTTATGAGTTGCCCAAAGCGGTGAACGCGGCGGTCACCAGCCGCTTGAAAATACTGGGTCGCATGGACGTGGCTGAAAAACGCCGTCCTCAAGACGGCCGGGTAAAAACAGTGGGCCAGGAAGGCAACGAAATTGAACTGCGCTTATCTACCTTGCCCACCGCGTTTGGCGAAAAAATGGTCATGCGCATCTTCGATCCCGACGTGCTGCTGCGCAGCTTTCAGGAGCTGGGCTTGTCCGGCGACGATTACAAACGCTGGCATGAAATGACGCATGCCTCCAACGGGATTGTGCTGGTCACGGGCCCGACGGGTTCGGGTAAAACCACTACCCTGTACAGCACGCTGAAGCAGCTGGCCACCAACGAAGTTAATGTCTGCACCATTGAAGACCCTATTGAGATGGTGGAACCGTCGTTTAATCAGGTGCAGGTGCAGCACAATATCGACGTCGATTTTGCTTCCGGTGTACGTGCACTGCTGCGCCAGGATCCGGACATCATCATGGTGGGTGAGATTCGCGATCTGGAAACTGCTGAAATGGCCATTCAGGCAGCGTTGACCGGTCACCTGGTGATTTCTACCCTGCACACCAACGATGCACCCACCGCGGTGTCTCGTCTGCTCGATTTAGGTGTGCCACCTTATATGATCAAAGCCACCGTGCTTGGCGTCATGGCCCAGCGCCTGGTGCGCACGCTGTGTCCCCATTGCAAGGTGGAAGAAGAGGTAGACCTTGAAGCCTGGCAGTTGATGACCGAGCCGTTCAAAGTCAAACCACCGGCAAAAGTATTTGGTCCTCAGGGCTGTCTTGAATGTCGAGATACGGGCTATCTCGGCCGCATGGGTATCTACGAAATCATGCCGATGAACAACAAGGTCCAGGCGGCGATTACCGGTGATGTTAATTTAGAGAATATCCGTAAAGCGGGTTTCTCTCAGGGTATGCGTACCCTGCGCCTGTCTGGTGCGCAAAAAGTTGGCGCAGGCCTGACCACCATTGCTGAGGTATTGCGGGTATCGCCCGCGTCGCAGGATACCTGATCATTCCCGTCGAGTGAGGTGCGCTGTTGCTGTATTGGTGAGCCCATTTATGGTGCAATACCGCGCTTTGGTTCCACCTAGTAGAAGTGAATGACAAATCCGAATTTTGCTGACCGTGACGGTTGGATATGGATGGACGGCGAGTTAGTGCCCTGGCGTGAAGCCAAAGTCCATGTATTAACCCATACGCTGCATTATGGCCTGGGCGTTTTTGAAGGCGTTCGTGCCTACAATACCCCCGCCGGTCCCTGTATCTTCCGTCTGGAAGAGCACACCCAGCGTTTATTCAACTCAGCCCATATCCTGCGTATGAAGATGCCCTACACCCAGGCGCAGGTGAGCGCAGCCCAGCGCGAGGTCTTTAAGGCCAATGAGCTGGACGAAGGATATCTGCGGCCCATGGCCTTTCTGGGCAGTGAAGGCATGGGTTTACGTGCTGAAGGGTTACAGGTGCACTTGAGTATTGCTGCCTGGCCCTGGCCGAACTACATGGATGCGGACGCCACAGAGAAAGGCATTAAAGTGCGTACGTCTTCGTTCACCCGGCACCATGTCAATATCACCATGTGTAAAGCCAAATCCAACGGCAACTACACCAACTCAATTCTGGCGCTGCAGGAAGCGCTGGAATCCGGTTGTGATGAAGCTCTGCTGCTCGATAACGAAGGTTATGTGGCCGAGGGCAGTGGTGAGAATATATTCCTGGTGAAAAATGGCGAGTTACACACGCCGGAACTCACCTCCTGTCTGGCAGGTATTACCCGGGATACGATTTTTGCTCTGGCGGCAGAGCAAGGCCTGAAAATACACGAGCGCCGCATCACTCGAGATGAGGTCTACATTGCGGACGAAGCGTTTTTTACCGGCACCGCTGCTGAAGTGCTGCCCATCCGCTCCCTCGATAACCGCACCATTGGTTCCGGCGAACGTGGTCCAATTACCGAGCAGTTGCAAAGCATCTATTTTGACCAGGTGCGCGGCAAGCGTGATGCCTTTCCTCAATGGCTCTCGCCGGTGGCGTGAAAGCCCTAATCATTGCGCCAGCCTGGGTGGGGGACATGGTCATGGCCCACTCGCTGCTCCAGCTGTTGGGGGCGCAGCACAATAATATACAGCTGCATGTTCTGGCGCCGCCGGCAACGGCTGCGCTGGCCACCCGAATGGCGGAGGTGCAAGAGGTGCACAGCCTTGAGGTGGGCCATGGGCAATGGCAGCTGGGTCGACGTCGACAGGCAGCAGAGCGGATGCGTCAGATCGATTTTGACTGTGCCTATGTGCTGCCCAATAGCTGGAAGTCTGCCCTGGTTCCTTTCCTGGCACACATCCCTGAGCGTATTGGTTGGCGTGGTGAAGCCCGTTTTGGGTTACTCAATCGCCAGCGGTTGCTGGATAAAGAGGCTTATCCGTTGATGATCGAACGGTTTATGGCGCTGGCCAGCGATACCTGGCAGATGCCTGAACAGCCGTACCCCTTACCTCGCCTGGTAGTAGATGATGAAAATCTGAGTCGTTGTCTGCAGGCGTTTGCGCTGCAGCCCGACAACGTGGCCATCCTGTGTCCTGGCGCCGAATTTGGTGAAGCCAAAAAGTGGCCTGCGCAGCACTATGCAGAAGTCGCCAGGCATCTACTGGACAACGGTCGACAGGTCTGGCTGTTAGGATCGCCAAAAGATGTGGACGACTGTGCGGCCATTGCGCAGTTGGCGCCGGGGGTTGAAAATCTGGCCGGTCATACGTCGCTGGTGGATGCCATAGATCTGTTGTCAGTTGCTGAACAGGTCATCTGTAACGACTCCGGTTTAATGCACGTTGCCTGTGCGTTGGGTAAACCTACAATGGGTATCTTTGGTTCAACATCAGCAGAATTCACCCCGCCGCTGGGGGCGCAGGCGCAAGTGGTAGAACTGGAGATGGGTTGTCGCCCGTGTTTTCAACGGACTTGCCCGCTTGGGCATTTAAACTGTTTGCGGCAGCTTGCACCGCAGCAGGTGATTGCCCGCATGGGTGAGTCGTAACCGTGCGTGTTCTGCTTATAAAAATGTCGTCGCTTGGCGATGTTGTGCACGCCTTGCCCGCAGTCAGTGATGCTGCAGCACACGGCATTACCTTTGACTGGGTGGTGGAAGAAGCGTTTGCAGATATTCCGGCATTACATCCAGCGGTGCATCAGGTGATTCCCATTGCCTGGCGGCGCTGGCGCAAAAATCTGAAAGCCAGTGGGGCGGAAATGTCAGCGTTCCGCGAAACACTTGCCAGCAACACCTACGACCTGGTCATCGATTCCCAGGGTCTGATTAAAAGCGCGTTGGTCAGCGTGTTAAACCGCGCGGTTAAACATGGCTTTTCGCATACCTGTGCGCGGGAACCCTGGGCGGCTTTTTTCTATGGTAAAGGCCACCGCGTTGAACGTGGTCAGCACGCCATTGACCGACAGCGGCAGTTATTTGCTGCGGCGTTGGGATACAGCTATAACCCGGAACAGTTGCCAGACATCGGCGCAACCATCCAGGCCAGCGAACGCAATAAACAGGTGTTCCTGTTACACGGCACAACCTGGGCGACCAAACATTGGCCGCCGATGATGTGGCAGGCACTTGCGCAGCAGGTAAGTGCTGCGGGGTATGAGCCGGTGCTCACCTGGGGTGACGATGTCGAACGGCAGCGTGCCCAGCAGATCACCCAGGCCAGTGGCGCTCGCCTGCAGGATCGCACCGCTCTGAAACTGCTTGCACCACAGCTGGCTCAAAGCGCCGGGGTCATCGGTGTGGATTCAGGACTCACACATCTGGCTGCTGCCCTGGGCACACCCACCCTTGGTTTGTATGGCCCGACCGATGGGGTGTTAACGGGTTGTCGCGGTTCCCGTGCGCAGGTTCTGCAGTCGAGTTTCACCTGTGCGCCGTGTCTGTCCAGTACGTGTAGTTATCGTGGTGCGTCACAGAAGTGGCAGTCACAAGAGGTCACGCCACCCTGTTTTGCCGAACTGACACCTTCTGTTGTCTGGCAGCAGGCTCAAGACCTGATGAGGCAGGGCTGATGCGTTTTGCGTTCTGCATATTCAAGTATTTTCCCTACGGCGGCATTCAGCGCGACATGATGAAAATGTTGAACGAATGTAAACGGCGTGGCCACGAGGTCAAAATATTTACCCTGCGCTGGCAGGCACCCATTGATCCTGACCTTGAGCTTGAAGTGATCCCCATATCGGGGCTGGCACGCCACCGTCAGTACGAGCGATTTGCCGAGGCCGTGAATAAAGCGGTGGCTGCTGACAATTTTGATCTGGTCCTGGGTTTCAACAAAATGCCGGGGCTGGACGTCTACTACGCCGGTGATTCCTGTTACATAGAAAAAGCCTTCTCCCAGCGCAGTGCAGCCTACCGTCTGTTGCCTCGCTTCAAAAGTTTTGTGGCGGCCGAGCGAGCCGTGTTTGAAGCCGCAAGTAATACTGAAATCCTGACCATTTCCAACGTTGAGGTACCCCTTTATCGACAGCACTATCGAACCCCGGCTGAGCGGTTTCACCCGCTGCCACCGGGTATTGAACGGGATCGGGTAGCCCCGGATAACGTCACCGAAATCCGTGCGGAGTTTCGTCGTGAATTTGGTTTGACCGAAGACCATCTGGTCATTCTGTTTGTCGGCTCAGGGTTTATTAAGAAAGGTCTGGACCGCGCGCTACTGTCGGTGGCTGCGTTACCTGCCGAGTTACGTGATCGCGTGCGCATGTATGTGATCGGACGCGATAAAAGTGATGCTTTTGAACGCATGAGTATGCGTCTGGGGCTGTCTTCCCAGGTTACCTTCTTTGCCGATGGGCGTGACGACGTGCCGCGCTTTCTGTTTTCTGCGGACGCATTGCTGCATCCCGCTTACGACGAAACAGCGGGCATGGTCATCATTGAAGCAATGTTGGCGGGACTGCCCGCTCTGGTGACACGTAATTGTGGTTACGCCAAACATCTGAGTGAGACCAACGCCGGTATTGTTTTGCCGCTGCCGTTTTCCCAGATCGCGCTGAATGAGGCGCTGGTGGAATTGTTGACGTCTCCCGAGCGTAGTACCTGGCGGGCCAACGGTCTGGCTGCTAAGTATCAGAGCACGTTGTTTGAACTGGTGCCTAAAGCGGTGGATCATCTTGAGCGGTTTGCCCGCGGCAGCCGGCCGCTGCTGGTATTTGTGCTGTTTCGCTATTTTGCTTATGGCGGCCTGCAACGGGACTTCATGCGTATAGCACATGAAGCTTATCGTCGCGGCTATGACATCCTTATTTACGCGACAGCCTGGGAAGGGGAACGCCCGGAGCATTTTCAGGTGGTGATCATCGATGCGCCCGGTGTGTCTAACCATAGCCGGTACCTGAGCTTCTCGGAACGCATGCACGAAGATGCCCGCTGGCGTCAGCCCGCCGCTATTGTGGGTTTCAACCGTATGCCGGGATTGGATGTCTATTATGCTGCGGACTCCTGTTTTGAGCACAAAGCCCGCAACATGC
>CBDUMB010000042.1:0-12536 GCA_965368205.1 uncultured Pseudomonadaceae bacterium
TCTTCAGTTTCGATTGCTTTGCGTAACATCCTGATGTTTATCGGCGGCGTGATTCTGCTATTTATTACCAACGCGAAGCTGTCGTTGATTGTGCTCGCCAGTGTCCCGTTTGTGGTTATCCCTGTGATTCTGTTCGGCCGCCGGGTACGTAAACTTTCCCGTACCTCTCAGGATCGTCTGGCTGATGTCGGCAGTTATGCCGGTGAGTCCTTACGTCATATCAAAATTGTGCAGTCATTTAATCATCAGCAGGCGGATGAGGTGGCTTTTGCCAACCGTGTGGACCAGGCTTTCCATGTTTCGGTGCAACGTATTCGTCAGCGCTCATTTCTGGTGGCCATTGTCATGCTGCTGGTTTTTGGCGCGGTCGCGACCATGTTGTGGGTTGGTGGGCAGGATGTATTAGCAGGCCAGACGTCGGCAGGAGAGCTTGCAGCTTTTATCTTTTACGCGTTCATAGTAGCGGGCTCTGTGGGTGCTATCAGCGAGGTGCTTTCGGATCTGCAACGCGCAGCAGGGGCAACGGAAAGGTTGGTTGAACTGTTGGAATCTCCCAGCGAAATTACGGAAATTTCTGCGCCGAAACCCCTGCGCAGCGACAACGTTGGCCTCAGTTTTGTTGATGTCAGTTTCAGCTACCCAACCCGTCCTGACGAGCAGGTACTGCACAACGTCAGTTTTAAAACGGAGCCCGGAGAGATGCTTGCTCTGGTGGGACCCTCGGGTGCAGGTAAGAGCACAATATTTGATCTTATTGAACGTTTTTATGATCCAACGGCAGGTCATGTTGAGGTGAACGGCACTGACATCACACAGCTCAAACTGCAGGACTTGCGTCAGACGGTTGGTTTTGTGCCGCAGGATCCAGTGCTGTTTGCCGGTACTCTGAGAGACAATCTGGTTTACGCCAATCCGCATGCCACCGACGCCGAGATCGCCCAGGCTTTACAGCTTGCTTACGCGGAACAGTTTGTTGCGGATTTAGCCTCCGGGTTGGATACCAAAGTGGGTGAGGGCGGTGTTGGTCTGTCTGGTGGGCAACGTCAGCGCCTGGCAATAGCGCGTGCGTTATTGTCGAAACCAGCGGTGCTGTTGCTCGATGAAGCGACCAGCGCATTGGATGCAGAAAGCGAAAACCATATCCGTTTGAGTATTGATGGGTTAAAAGGTCGGATGACTATTCTGGTGATTGCTCATCGGCTGTCCACGGTCAGGCAGGCAGATCGAATTCTGGTGCTAGAGAGCGGCAGGGTTGTGGGCAGTGGTTCACACGATCAATTGCTGAACTCATCGGCTTTGTATGCGCGTTTTGCACAAATGCAGTTTGCTGCTTAAGTTTCCCGTGCCTCGTGGCTTGATTTGTCGAACAGGCCAAGCTGATCTGCATCATTATCGCTTTTCAATTTTACCCCCACACCCAGTAAGCGGACGGGTTTAGCCTGTCGCCGCCAGGCGGTAGAAAATAACTGTTCGTAGTCCTGCAGGCTGGTGGTGAACCCTGTGCTGGCAACGGTTGTTGTCTCAAAACCAGTAAATCGTACTTTCATGAAGCGCCCGGCAATCTGGCTTCGGCAGTTGGCGCGGGTGATTCGAGCTTCTAATTCGGCAACCAGCAAGGTCAGTGCTGCCAGGCACGCTGGCTGGTCTGGTAGATCTTGCGCGTAAGTGCGTTCAGCTGAGAGAGACTTGCGTTTGCGGTGAGTTTTCACTTCCCGCTCGTCAATGCCGCGACTCAATTCGAACAGGCGTATCCCAAACTTGCCAAAGTGGCGGGTCAGTTCAGTCACGGGCTGTTCCCGCAGATCGCCACAGGTCAGTAAACCCAGACGCGCCATTTTTTTGGCGGTCACCGTGCCGACGCCAAACAACTTTTCCCCCGGCAATTGTTCGACAAAGGTGGCCACTTGATCTGGCGTAACCGTGAACTGGCCATCGGGTTTGTTCCAGTCCGATGCAATTTTTGCGAGGAATTTGTTGGGCGCGATTCCGGCTGAGATGGTGATGCCAACTTCGTTGCGTACGCGATTGCGTATTTCTGTGGCGATCAGGGTTGCGCTGCCCTGGGCGATTGTACAGTCGCTGACATCCAGGAAGGCCTCGTCCAGCGACAGTGGTTCTACCAGGTCTGTGAAGTCGTGAAAAATCTCCGAAACCCTGGCCGATTCCTGCTGATACTTGCGCATATTCGTGGGCACGATGACCAGATTCGGGCAGGCGCGCATCGCTTGACTCATTGGCATCGCAGAATGCACGCCGTATGCGCGAGCCTTGTAATTGCAGGTCGCAACCACACCTCTTTTGTTGGGGCTGCCACCTACCGCAATTGGTAGATCTCGGAGCTCCGGATTGTCCCGCATTTCTACAGAAGCATAGAAGCTGTCGCAGTCACAGTGAATGATTTTTCGCATCGGGTAACCCTATCTCAAAACAAACTTTGAGAGCAGACCAACAAAAACGTTTAATCGAATTGGTTTTTGCTGGGCGTATTGGTTTAGAATGCGCCCCGTCCAAAACGGTCGGCCGGATACATTTAGCTTAAGTGGCATTGGAAATTGAGCTGAAACCGACATGTAAATGGACCCGAAGAAAAGAAAATAGAATTATAAAACACAGACTGTGCTCCGCGCGTAATGAACAAAATCGGCGCATTTTTTAAGTTGAGGTAAAAATATGGGTCCACTATCGGGGTTCAAAATCATCGAGTTGGCTGGAATAGGTCCTGGTCCTTTTTGCGGCATGATGTTGTCCGACATGGGGGCCGAAGTCATCCGAGTGGAACGTATCAGCGGCGCAGACAAGGCGCCAAAGGACGTGCTGGCGCGAAATCGCCGTTCGGTTGCCCTCGATCTGAAAAGCCCGGAAGGTGTAGAAACAGTTTTACGTCTTGTCGAGTCAGCCGACGCTTTATTTGAGGGGTTCCGCCCTGGTGTAACAGAACGCCTGGGGTTGGGGCCTGACGTTGTACTAGCGCGCAACCCTAAACTGGTCTACGGCCGGATGACGGGTTGGGGCCAGGAAGGTCCAATGGCGCAAGCTGCGGGGCACGACATTAATTACATTGGCTTGTCCGGTGCACTGCATGCGATTGGTCGTCAAGGCGAGCGTCCCGTTCCTCCCCTTAATCTGGTGGGTGACTTTGGCGGTGGCGGTATGTTGTTGGCGTACGGTCTGGTCTGCGGCATGTTGGAAACCCAACGCTCGGGTAAAGGTCAGGTTGTGGATGCCGCAATGGTAGATGGGTCTGCTGCCTTAATGGCCATGTTCTTTTCGTTTGCAGCATCAGGTGCGTTCACCGATCAACGGGGCACCAACCTGCTGGATGGTGCGGCTCATTTTTACGACACTTATGAAACCAAAGACGGCAAACATGTCTGCATTGGTTCTATCGAACCGCAGTTTTATGCGCTGTTGATTGAAAAGGCCGGTCTGGATCCGGAAAAATATGCCAAGCAGATGGATCCAACTCAGTGGCCTATTTTGAAAGCGGACCTCACTGAGACTTTCAAAACCAAAACCCAGGCACAATGGTGCGAGATCATGGAAGGTACTGACGTCTGCTTTGCGCCGGTATTGAGTATTTTTGAAGCACCCGAACACCCGCACAACAAAGCACGAAACAGTTTTATGGAAGTTGATGGCGTTATGCAGCAGGCACCTGCGCCCCGCTTTTCCAGAACATCCCCCGAAATTTCTCATGGCGCTAGAGTGCCTGGTCAAGACACGTTATCTGTCTTGCAGGATTACGGCTTCAGCACTGATGAAATAGCCGCGTTGCAGGCTGAAGGCGTTATCGCCGGCTAGCTGCACGCATCGACTCGATCAAGTCGATAATTAAAACAGTCCCACGACAATAAAGAGAAGGAACACAAATGAGTGTAGAACTTTTAGACAATCCGCGTTTTCATGGCTTCAGAGTACGTCGCCAGATTGATGGCAAAACCTACCAGGAGTATTTTTCGCTGAAAGAAAATGGCAAACGCCTGCGTGGTGCAAAACGCGCTGCCGTTAAAGAGATCGCAGAAAAACGCGATGCAGAATTGTCAGGGCTGCAGCAGAAAAGCAAAGATAAAGCAGACAAAGAAATTCAGCTGGATGAGAACGGACAGGTCAAAGGTATTCTCTGCCGTCTGAAGAAAGAGAAAAGCGGCACCATGACGCCGGTTTTTCAGGTTGGCATCATGTCTCGCGTCAGCGGCAAGATTGTGAATACGACAGTGTCTCTGAACAAGCATGGTATACCTGGTGCCTGGGAGAAAGCGGTCGATTTCTATTGCACGCACAAGCAAATCAGCAAACGCTCAAAAATCTATAAAGATCTGCTGGCACGCTGCCCTAAGAAAGCTCAGGTAACCAAGTTCCTGAAAGCAGCAGGTTAGAGACGAGTACGCACTGACGGGACAGATATGAGCTACGCTGAGACTTATCAACACTCGCTCACGGATCCGGAAGGATTCTGGGCGACTCAGGCGCAGCTCATCCCCTGGTTTGAACCACCCGAAACCATTCTGGATCAGGATCCAAACGGCGCCTGGCGTTGGTTTCGGGGCGGTAAACTGAATTCGTGCTACGTCGCGCTGGATCAACACGTAGCAGCTGGCCGCGGTGACGCAACTGCACTGATCTACGATTCCCCCGCCACCGATACCGTGGCCCACTACAGTTTTGCACAGCTCACTGCCTGGACTGCTCAGGTTGCAGGTGCATTGCAGCGGCTCGGTGTTGGCAAAGGTGACCGGGTTGTGATTTACATGCCGATGATTCCGGAAACCGCAGTCGCCATGCTTGCCTGTGCGCGTATTGGTGCGGTGCACTCGGTGGTATTCGGCGGTTTCGCAGCACCGGAACTGGCGATGCGCATTGATGATGCAGCGCCTAAGGTTGTGCTCTCCGCCTCCTGTGGCATTGAGTTCGATCGCGTCATTGAATACAAACCGTTGCTGGATGAAGCGATCAGCCTGGCAGATCATAAGCCTGACCATTGCGTTATTGTGCAACGGCCGCAGGCACAAGCTGCTTTAAACGCGCCTCGAGATCTTGACTGGCAGTCCTGGCAGGACGATCCCGACGTAGTACCAGCAGATTGCGTAGCCGTGGACGCCACCGATCCGCTTTATATCCTCTATACGTCTGGAACAACCGGTAAACCTAAGGGCGTGGTGCGGGATAATGGTGGTCATGCGGTTGCTCTGAATTACAGTATGCAGGCCATTTACGGTGTAGACGCCGGTGACGTTTACTGGGCGGCTTCAGATGTCGGTTGGGTCGTAGGCCATTCATATATCGTTTACGGACCTCTGTTTCGCGGCTGTACGTCGGTTCTGTACGAAGGCAAGCCTGTGCGTACACCCGATGCAGGCGCATTCTGGCGGGTATTGGCGCAGCATAAAGTGAAAAGCTTTTTTGTCGCGCCGACAGCGTTCCGGGCGATCAAAAAAGAGGATCCGGATTGTCTGTTGAAACAGAAATACGATCTGTCCAACTTAAAGTATCAGTTTGTTGCCGGCGAGCGTCTGGATCCACCAACCTATCACTGGCTGCAGGAACACCTGCCCGGTATTCCTATCATCGATCACTGGTGGCAGACGGAGACAGGCTGGTCCATGTGTACCAACATGGCTGGCGTGGAATTACTGGAAACCAAAGCCGGTTCTCCAACGCTGCCCGCTCCCGGTTATGACATCCGCATACTCGACGATGATGGCAAAGAGCTGGGTCCCAACAGCGAAGGGTCTATTGTGGTCAAAGCGCCGCTGCCGCCAGGTTCTTTTCCAACAGTTTGGGGTGACCACGATCGATTTGTGGAAAGCTACTGGTCGCAATTTCCAGGTTTCTATCTGACCGGCGATGGGGGCTATCGCGACGAAGACGGGTATCTCTTTGTGATGGGTCGCATTGACGATGTGATTAATGTGGCCGGCCATCGATTGTCCACGGGCCAGATTGAAGAAGTTGTTGCCGAGCATGCCGCCGTGGCGGAATGCGCGGTTATCGGCATCAACGATGTCGACAAAGGACAGGTGCCCATGGGCCTGCTGCTGTTGAAAGATGGTGTCAATATCAGCGCCGAGGATCTGCAGGCTGAGCTGGTGACCATGGTGCGTCAGAATGTGGGGGCTATTGCAAACTTCAAGCGCGCTGTTGTTGTTTCGCGCCTGCCCAAAACGCGTTCCGGTAAAATTCTTCGTAAAGTGATGCGCAAGATGGTTGATGGAGAGCAATACACTGTGCCCTCAACCATTGACGATGTTTCGATTATTGCTGAGCTTGAAACTACTTTGCGGGCAGCGGGTGTGATCCGGTAGATGATTATTGTGCACGGAACCATTCCGCTGAAAAGCGGCTGCAGAGATCAGGCGCTTGAACTTGCGCGCACCATGGTGGAGTTCACTCGTGCCGAAGACGGCTGCATCTCTTACGATTTTTATGTTGCCCTGTCGGATCCGAATACGCTGATGCTGTTTCAGGAATGGGAAACCATGGAAGCACTGATGGCTCATTTTCAGACAGCCCATATGGATGATTTTCTGCAACAGCTGCCGGAACTGGTAGATGGTGAGATAACAACCAAACGCTATGCTGTGCAGCGTGTCGATGAAGAGCCTGCAGAAATTGAAGAGCCGCCACCCATTATTCACTAGCGCTGCTTTAATCAGGTCCTGACGAGGGGTTTTGCGCTTCGTGCTCGCGGATCTTACGAACCAGGATCGCGGTAGCTGCACATAATCCCAGAGCAAAGAGGATTTCGAAAATCCCAAACAGCTGCATATCGGGATCCGATACCACCAGCACACCGTGAATAAAATACAGCATGCTGCTCATGCACATGAAAAATGCCGGCCGCAAATTGCCGCGTAACAATCCCGGCAGCGGGAGCAGGAGAGGCAAAAGCTGAATAACAAACCAGGCAGCGTTTACGCCCGCATCGTCCAGCGGCTCGATGAAAAACTGGCGTAACCCGGTCATGGCAAACAAAGAGCCCACCATCATCAATGATAAGAACAACCAGCCTTTCATGTCTTCAGCTTAAGCGCCAGGTGCGCCAGACGTTCACCTGCAGCACTGGCTAATGTTGCTTCGTGATCGGTGAGGTCGGCGCCATCGGCGCCCACGTGCGAGGCGCCATACGGTGTGCCGCCACTGCGCGTTTGATTGAGCGCTTCTTCGGCATAGGGTAGGCCCTGAATGATCATGCCGTGATGTAATAGTGGGACCATCATTGTCATCAAAGTAGATTCCTGTCCGCCGTGGAAGGAGTTCGACGAAGTAAAAACGCTGGCGGGTTTGCCGACCAGTGCGCGGCTGATCCATAGATCTGCGGTGCCGTCGATAAAATGCTTTAACGGCGCGGCCATATTGCCGAAGCGCGTGGCGCTACCCAGTGCCAATCCGGCACAACCGCTGAGGTCTTCTTTGCTGCAGTAAACAGCGCCAGCTTCGGGTACCGGCGGTTGTACGCGCACGGTGGCGACGTCAACCTCAGGCACGGTGCGTATGCGTGGTTCGATGCCGGCAACACGGTCTACCCCTCGTGCCATATGCAAGGCGAGGTTTTTTGTACCGCCGCTGCGGCTGTAATAAACGATCAGGACATAGGGTTGGGTCATGTCAGCCTACAATAACTGTAAAACGTTTTCGGGAGGGCGACCGATGGCCGCAGCGCGCAGACCAGCGCTGTCCTGTCTAACAACAATGGGCCGCTCCAGCAGAATCGGGTGTTGGATAATTGCCTGCAGTAGTTCTGCATCGCTTAACTGGGCTGCATCCAGGTTCAGATCTGCATAGACACTTTCTTTCCTGCGCATAATGTCCCGAGGCTTGATGCCCAGCAACAAAAGGATCTGGCTGAGGGTTTCCTGCGAGGGTGGACTGTTTAGATATTCCACCACAGTGGGCGTGATATTATGCTCACCCAGCAGCGCCAGAGTCGCTCGCGACTTCGAACAGCCGGGGTTGTGGTAAAGCGTGTATTGAACGGCCTTTGTGCTATCAATAGTCATATCAAAAGGAAGTGGGTCAGGATGACGCAACAGTATAAGGCGATGACATAAGGATGCTACGGTGTCTGAAGAAATAGCATTGCCACGCCGACTGCTCGGTATGGTGCATAATCTGCGTTGGCATCTGCAGCAGATGGTGCAGCAGTTTTTTGATCACGATTGTCTGGCCTCTGCTGCTGCCCTGACCTATACAACGTTGTTTGCGGTAGTCCCGCTGATGACAGTGACCTACACATTTTTCTCAATTCTGCCTGAATACGCGCATATCGGTCAGGAAGTGCAGAGCTTTATTTTTCAGAATTTTGTGCCGGGCAGTTCAGATGTGGTGCAGGACAAGCTGACTGAGTTTGCCGACCGCGCACGCAACCTGACTGCTGCGGGATTTGTGTTCCTGTTTGTTACCTCGTTCCTCATGCTGGTAACAATTGAAAAAAGTTTCAATACCATCTGGCATGTCGCCAAGCCGCGCCGTGGGCTGCAACGCTTTCTCCTGTATTGGGGCGTTTTGTCTCTAGGTCCGGCGTGTGTGGTTGCCGGCATGTTGTCCAGCCTTTACCTGCTGAGCCTGCCGCTGGTTTCAGAAATAGATGTGTTTGGTCTGCGCGAAATGATACTGAGCTATCTGCCGCTGCTGTTAAGTATTGCCGGCTTTACGGTGCTTTATTTCGCCGTACCGAATTGCCATGTGCCCTTCACCCATGCGCTGTTTGGTGGGTTTGTCACTATGCTGGTGTTTCAGTCCGCCTTCGCGGTCTTTGCAATGAGTTCACGCTGGTTTATGTATAACGCGGTGTATGGCACGTTTGCCGCGGTACCCGTGTTCCTGATCTGGCTGTATCTGGTCTGGGTAATTGTCCTGGGCGGCGCGATATTCGTGCGCACGCTGGGTCTGAATCGAGAGGCGCATTCGTCGCGTGAACCGGTATTGATAAAAGCTGCCCGGGTGCTGCAGATGTTCCATCTTGCACACCTCGACGGACGTTCAGTTTCTGATCGGGAAATACAGTTGAATGTAGCCTTGAGTCAGAGTGAACACGACCGTATTTTTGCAGTGTTTCATCGACACCGTCTGCTGAATCAGACAGATGATGAGCGCTGGATTCTGGGCCGTAGCCTGAAAAGTATCACGCTATGGGATCTGTACCAGGAGCTGCCAGATGGTCTGGACCGCAAGCGCCTCGAGGAAATCAAAGACCTGCCGCAGGTTGTGGCGCCGCTGATCGCTATTACCCAGTTCGGCTCGAATGAAATGTCAAAAAGTATGGAGTTGGTGTTTACCACATGAAAAAGGTTGTCTTGTGTGTCTTGCTGGTAATGGCTGCGGGTTGTGTACCCGAAGAACAGATTGAGTTTGCTGATGGTACAAAAACCCAGCTCTCACATTGGGATGATCGTTGGCTGGTGATTAACTATTGGGCTGAATGGTGCGCACCCTGTCGCCATGAAATTCCTGAATTGAACCAGCTGCATGAAGATAGAGTGGCCAATGGCGCGGTTGTTCTGGGCGTTAACTATGATGGGCTTGTCGCACCTAAGCTGGACGAGGTGATCGAACGCATGGATATTGAATTTCCCGTGTTTGTGCAGGACCCGCAACAGCGTTACGGCTATGAGCGCGCCACCGTGCTGCCGATGACCGTGTTAATTAACCCGGCACGCGAAGTGCACCGAATTCTGCAGGGCCCGCAGACGGGAGCCAGTATCCTCGCAGCGATGAACTAAACTGGCGGATCGCCTTTACTGATAGCGACAGGCACGCAATGGATAGTTTGCGCAGCTGGCGCGCAGCAGGGGTAGCTCGCTCCAGGGTTGGTTACGCCAGGTTTTACGCCACGCACCGATCACTTTTTCCGGATATTTCAGACGTCCGCGACTGCCATTGTAACGCGCCAGGGCATCCACAAGGTCGCCTTTAGCAACTTCGATATAATGCGCCAGAATAACGGTGCCATAGCGGATGTTGGTTTCTGCGTTGATCAGATTATCCTGTTCGCGACCGATCTCTAAACGCCAGAACGGCATCACCTGCATCAGACCCTGGGCGCCGACGTAAGAAATGGCAAAACGGTTGAAAGCACTTTCTATCTGCATCACCGCCAGCACGAGGTTGGGGTTAAGGTTTTGCCGGGTGGCTTCTGTGTAGACCAGTTTCAACAGTTCCAGGCGGTCTGCCTGTTTGGGCAGATAACGTTGCAGGCGCTGATCTGAAACCTGCAGCCATACCTGTGCATCAAAACGATCGATATGTTCGTGCACTTCGGCCATGTTCTGGGCCAGGCGCTCACGCAATACAGGATCAACTTCAACCGCTGCGATGACGCCCTGTGGGACGAAACACATACAACCCAGCAGCAGTAGAATGCGTTTGCATAACCTGTCCATGAGCTATCCGGTCAGGTTGTCCAGCACCGTGTCCAGGCTGCACTCGGTGGCTTTTTCATCGCGGCGAGTTTTGTACTCCACACAGTTGTTTTTCAAACCGCGGTCGCCGACAACAATCCGGTGCGGCAACCCTATAAGGTCTGCATCGGCGAACTTGACGCCGGGGCGTTCATCTCGCTCATCGAACAGGACTTCAATACCCAATGCCTGGCATTTTTCGTACAGGTCATCTGCTGCAGCTTTAACCGCGTCTGATTTCTGATAGTTCAACGCAATTAGATGAAGCTGGAATGGCGCCAGAGGGGTTGGCCAGCATATGCCGTTGTCGTCGTGGTTCTGTTCGATAACAGCTGCCACCAGACGGGTGACACCCATGCCGTAACAGCCCATGATCGGGGTCAGGCTGTGACCGTCCTTGTCCAGTACATTTGCGTCCATGGCTGCACTGTAAACTGTACCCAGTTGAAAAATGTGACCGACTTCAATTCCCTTTAAAAATCGCAGCTCACCTTGACCGTCAGGTGCGGTATCGCCCTCTAAAACGTTGCGTGCATCAACCACCTGATGGGCTTCAAGCGCACAGTCACGCTCCCAGTTAACCCCGGTAAAATGCTGACTTTCAATATTGGCGCCACAAACAAAGTCAGCCAGCGCTGCTGCCTCACGATCAACCAGGTAGGGAATCCGGGCGTTAACTGGGCCCAGCGAGCCGGCAGATACACCTGTTGCGGTCTTGATTTCCGCATCTGTACAGAAGCTCAGCGGCTGGGATACGCCAGGTAATTTGCCGGCTTTGATCTCATTCAGATCGTGGTCACCGCGCAGGATGATTGCAATTGGACCTTCTTCGCCTCGCACCAGCAACGTCTTAACGGTTGTTTCGGGTGTAATGTTAAGGCGCTGACAGATTGCGGCGATGGTTTTTTCTTCCGGCGTATCAATAACCGCCATGTTCTGGCTGGCGGCAGGTCGCGCGGCCGGCGCTGCGGCTTCGGCTTTTTCGATGTTGGCCGCATAAGGACCGTTTGATGCGTAAACGATGGTGTCTTCGCCCGATGCGGCAAGCACGTTAAATTCATGTGAGTTGCTGCCACCAATGTTGCCAGAGTCTGCTTCAACAGCACGAAAATCCAGCTGCATGCGGGTCAGGATCCGACTGTAACAGTTGTACATCTCCTGATAAGTCGCGTCGAATGATTCCTGGTCTGCGTGAAAGGAATAAGCGTCTTTCATGGTGAATTCACGCGCGCGCATTACCCCAAAGCGTGGTCGTCGTTCGTCTCGAAATTTGGTTTGTATCTGATAGAAGTTTACCGGCAGCTCTTTGTAACTTTGAATTTCACGCCTGAACAGATCGGTTATCACTTCTTCGTGGGTCGGACCCAGACAGAAGTCACGCTCGTGGCGGTCCTGCAGGCGGGCCATTTCGGGCCCCATTTTTTCCCAACGGCCAGAGTCTTGCCAGAGTTCTGCCGGTTGAACCACCGGCATAAGCAGTTCCTGGGCACCGGTAGCATCCATTTCCTGGCGGATAATGGTTTCGATTTTACGCAGCACACGCAGGCCCAGGGGTAACCATGTGTACAACCCGCTGGCAAGCTGACGAATGATGCCTGCGCGTAACATCAGCTTGTGACTGATGACATCTGCGTCTGCAGGGTCCTGTTTCATGGTAGGCAGCAAAAATTGCGATTGGCGCATCTTTAATCCCGTGGGTTATCAACAAGTGCAACTTTATCAGTCGCGCACAAAAAAGGGCCGATTGGCATGCCAAACGGCCCTTATTTTAAGCCCGGTTATGAGTGTTTAGATCATATCCTTGAGCTTTTTCAGAGCCGTTACGCGTACGCGTGTGGTTGCCGGCTTGGCCGGAATCACAATCTCTGCACCAGTTGCAGGGTTGCGACCCATGCGTTTTTTGGTAGCAGGGCGCTTTGCAGCTTTGATTTTCAACAAGCCAGGCAATGTGAACTCACCAACCGCACGCTTGCGGATGTGACGTTCAATCAAAGACTCAAGCTCTTCCATTACAGCGTTTACCTGAGTACGGCTCAGATCTGTGTTCTGCGCAATCTCATTCAAGATCGCGGTCTTGGTCATCTTGGTAGAGATACCAGACTTCTTCGCTGCTGGAGCTGCTGCAACTTTTTTAGCTGC
>CBDUMB010000043.1:0-12321 GCA_965368205.1 uncultured Pseudomonadaceae bacterium
TTCGTCGTCCAGGGCAAATTTGCCCTCTTCGAACAGCATCATCAAAGCAACCGACGTAACAATCTTGGTATTGGAATACATCCGATAGATCGCATCTTCGGTCAGGGGCGCACCACTGTCCTTGTCCATATACCCGAAAGTCTTATAGTCGAGGATATCGGTGCCGCGCATGATGATCGTGCTGCAGCAGGACAGAATGTCCTGTTCGACATAACTCGACATGCGCTCATGTAACGGCGAAAAATCGAGTTCGTGGTCAACGGTTTTTAAGGTGTTAATGATGTTCTCTCCTGTGTTTTTAAGAGGTTATTGCCCACCGACAAAATTTGCCAGCAGCTGATAATAAACTTTGATGCCGCGTTCGATATTAATCACAGACACACGCTCATCGTTGCCATGTACACCGGCAAACTCTGCGGTGGTGAAAGCAAACGGTGAATAGCCATCACTGGTGATGCCCAGATCGCGGAAAAAGTGGCTGTCGGTGAACCCACCCGCAACCGTTGGCACTACCTGGGCTTCAAACGCGTCCGCGGAAACCGCTGCAATGGCTTTGAACAGCGGCGTTTGCGTCTTACTTACCGCAGGGGTGAACCCCATAATTTTCTCTATCGATACATGTGGGTCATTGATAATCAGATTCAGTTCCTGCAGAAACACTTCAGGGTCCTGATCCGGCAGCAGGCGGCAATCGAGTTCAGCATGCACTTCTGCCGGAATAACATTAATTTTTGCGCTGCCTTCTAACCGTGTAATAGAGCAGGTATTGCGCAGCAGCGCGTGATAGCCAGGGCTGCGCATTTTTAAGGCAAGCAAATACTCATCGCTGAGGTTGCCCTGTCCAATTGTGGCAAAAGCCTGACGATCGACGTCACTCTGGTAGGGTGCAATGCCTTCAAACATGTCTGCAACCGGCTGCATCACCCGTACCGGGAACTCTGTTTCACTGATCCGCTTCAACGCTCGCACCATGCGGGTGACGGACGTCTCTACCAGCGGCGCTGAACCGTGCCCGGGGCGGCCCCTGGAGGTAAGCTTCAACCACAGCGGGACTTTCTGCGTGACCTCAACCATCACCGCTGTTTCGTTACCAAACACCCGTCCCGAGCCACCTTCATTCAAAACGTAACCGACATCAGCAAACAGCTCGGGCCGATGTTCTACCAGCCATCCCACGCCAAAAAAACCGCCCGCTTCTTCATCAGCGGTGGCCATCAGCCAGACATCACGATTGCGCGGTAAGTCAGATTCCGCCAGCGCCAGAAAGGCCTGCAACTGAGCAATACCCAGACCTTTGGTATCAATCGCACCGCGACCGTAGACAAAACCGTCTTTCACCTCGCCGGATAGCGGGTCAAAGCTCCAGTAGTCGCGATTCGCGGGCACCACATCTATGTGATGCAGCAGGATCAGACCGGGTTGTTTTGGGGAAGTTGTCGCGGGCAGTTTAGCCCAGATGTTGCCTCGACCTGGGGCAGATTCAACACTCTCAAATGCCACCCCGGCCTGGGTGAAGATATTCTGCAGAAACTCAACGCCACGGCTTTCGCTACCGGGCGGGTTAACCGTGTCTATCTGCAGATAGCTTGATAGCCGCTGCACACCCTGGCGGGCGTAACTTTCCAGATCTGGCTGTGCCCCTGCAAAGGTGCTCATCAGTAATGCCGCAAGCGCCGCGGCAAATTTAAACCCTGCTATCAGTGGCCTACCAATACGCTTCATAACAACCTTCCCAACAAACGGTTTGCTGACCTTGCCTAACTGATCATAATCACGCAATAGGAACCAAAGTAACGCAAGAGGGGAAACCATGCGGATATCTACATTACTCAGTTACGCCGGCGGCTTTAAAGAGGCCGTGACCGAAGTGCAGGAATTGGAACAGGCCGGCCTTGATGTCGTCTGGGTGCCCGAGGCATATTCTTTTGATGCCCCCAGCGCGATGGGCTACGTCGCAGCAAAAACCAAGACCGTCACCATTGCCTCGGGCATTCTGCCGGTCTACAGCCGCACCCCATCACTTCTGGCGATGACGGCGGCAGGTGTCGATTATCTGTCCGATGGTCGCTGCATGCTGGGCCTGGGCGCATCAGGTCCGCAGGTGATCGAGGGTTTCCATGGCGTCCCGTATCAGGCGCCGGTAGCGCGTCTGCGCGAGATTATCGAAATCTGCCGCATGGTGTGGCGACGCGAAAAAGTCCAGTACATGGGCAAGCATTATCAGATTCCACTACCACAGGACCGAGGCACCGGCTTGGGTAAGCCGCTGAAACTCATCAACCATCCGGTACGTGACGAAATCCCAATTGCCATAGCGTCCCTGGGGCCGGCCAGTGTTGCCATGACCGCGGAACTGGCTGATGCCTGGTTACCCGCTTTTTATACCGCCGAAGCGGCAGCGGACGTATGGGGTGATGCCCTGGCAAGCGGTGCAGCCAAACGCGACCCGCAGCGCAAACCTCTCGAAATTTACGCCGGCGGCACGGTAGCAATTGGCGATGGAATGGAACACCTGCGCGATCGAGCCAGGCCGGGCGCTGCCCTGTATATCGGTGGCATGGGCGCGCGATCGAAAAACTTCTACAACGATATATTCTCTAAAAGTGGTTATCCGGCGGAAGCAAAACTCATCCAGGATCTATATCTGGCGGGGGAGAAAAAAGCTGCCGAAGACGCAATTCCAGACGACTATCTGGCGAAAAGCTCGCTGATAGGTGACCCGGGCTTTGTTAAAGAACGACTTTACGCGCTACGCGAGTCGGGGGTGACTGCGTTAAACATCAGCCTGGCGGGCAAAGACAGCGCAGACCGGGTTGCTCAGTGTGAGTTGCTGCGCAACCTCGTCGACACGCTCTAACGGGACTTATTCGTCAAATAACCGCAGCAGCCCATCCAGGGCTGTTGCCACCGCCGCTTCGCGGACCTGTTGCCGAGTGCCTTTGAAAACATGCGCTTCGGACTGAATAAGTCCATCGGCATCACACCATGCAAACCAGACCGTACCCACTGGCTGCAAAGGCTCACCGCCACTGGGGCCTGCCAGCCCGGTGACCGCCACACAGACATCTGCATCACTTCTTGCCAACGCTCCCATTGCCATTTCCCGGGCGACAGGTTCACTCACCGCGCCATGGTGCTGTAACGTGTCCGCCTGTACCCCCAGTAAACGTTCTTTTGCGGTTAACCGGTATGTGACAAAGGCGCCTTCAAACCATTCGCTGCTCCCAGCAAGGCTGGTGATGCTGGCAGCAAGCAGACCACCCGTACAGGACTCCGCAGTCACCAACCGCCATTTCCTGCGCACAAAATCCTGGGCCAGTTGTTCTAATTGTGGTTCAAACATGGGCACGCCTTACCGCAGTCTGATCAAACCTTCCTGAACGGTTGATGCCACAAGCTGGCCATCTTCGCTGAATATATTTCCGCGTGTGAGGCCCCGGCCAGCCGAAGCGCTGGGTGAGTCCTGGGCATACAACAACCACTGATTCACATCCACAGGTTGATGGAACCACATCGCATGGTCCAGGCTGGCCACCTGCATGCGGTCCGGTTCGTATTCCCCGCGGTGAGGTAGCCGAGATGTACCCAGCAGCGTGTTGTCCGATTCATACACCAGTAAACAGGCGTGCAGAATCGGGTCCGCCGGTACTTCACCATTACTTTTGAACCAGACAAACTGTTCCGGCGGCTGCGGTGTCGAAGACTGCAGACGACGAAATTCATTGCGCCAGGTAATAAACGCGCTGTCATACAGATAAGCAGGTATCTTCTCCGCTTCCGGCGGTTGCAGATCCGGCATGAGCTCCTGATGAGTTAAACCCTCTTCTCCCACCTGGAAAGAAGCATCCATACTGAAAATCGCTTCGCCATGCTGCACCACAAGGATGCGCCGCGTTGAAAATGAACGCCCGTCACGCAGCCGCTCCACTTTGATAACCGCCGGCACCTTCGGATCACCTGGACGCAGAAAATAGCCATGGAGGGAATGCACAGCACGCTCTGTCTCTACAGTTTGTGCAGCAGCCATCAGTGCCTGGGCCATGATCTGCCCACCATAAAGACGGCGTTGCCGATCTTCCGGATGAAAGGCGCGGAACAGATTTTCTTCCACCTGTTCAAGTTTGAGCAGTTCGATCAGCTGCTGAAGTTGGCCCACCATGGTTTAACCCATACCGTCGCAGAACTGGCCGTAGAAAGGATGTTCACTCAGGTCATGTCGACGTTGATCGGCATATATGCCATCGAGGTGATTCCACAACAGATTGATTGACAGATCCGTCTCTGCCGGCGGATTGGCCAACGCATCCTGCATCACCGGAATGTCTTCTTTAAGGATCATGTCAAACGGCAGACCGGCCAGGACATCGACCAGATCCCGCACAAGCTTGTCCTCAGGTTGCTCTGCCTGCGCGGCTTCCGCCCACTGCCACACCGTCAGCTCATCTTTCTCACCACTTTCCCATGCAGCCAGCACACTGCAGACGTCATCACGCGTTGTCACCCATTTCTCCTCATGCCATGTAGAATCCTGCAAAGACAGAGTTTAAGCGAAAGTGGGAGAGAGCGGATGTCGTTTATCAAGAAACTGGTGATGCTGGCCATTGCCTTGAGCGTGTGGGGATGTGGACAGGAGCAGGCCTCTGCGCCCGCAGCGCCCGCAGAGGCGCAGTTGGAAGCGGTTGCCGAGGCAGGCATCAGCACCCTGGCACCTGGCTGGACAGAAATTGCGCCTGGCGGCGAAACAACCTGTTCAGATGGCACCCCTTACCGCTTTTTTGTGCGGCCCGGGGACGCCGACAAACTGATGGTGTTTTTCCAGGGCGGCGGCGCCTGCTGGACACGCCAGACCTGCGATCCTGCGGGCCAACCCACCTATACGGTGAACATTCGTGAAGGCTGGAGCCCCGAGCCTTTTGGTGCGTTTAACTTTGAACATGCGGACAACCCCTTCAAAGACTACAGCGTGGTCATGGCCCCGTACTGCACCGGGGATGTACACATCGGCGCCTCAGACACGGTCTACCCGCCATTGGAAGAAGGCGGCGAGCCTTTGACAGTACACCATCAGGGTCGCGCAAATGCCCAGGCTGTGCTGGATTGGACCTATGCCAATGTACCCGATCCAGAACGTGTGTTTGTTACCGGCTCATCTGCAGGCGCAATCCCGTCTCCGTTTTACGCGGCCCTTATCGCTGATCACTACAGTGAAGCAAAAGTGGCGCAACTGGGTGACGGTGCGGGAGGCTACCGACGCATGAACGCCGACGCACGTCCGGACGAGCAGTGGGGCACCTTCGATTTTCTGAATACAGAGCCCGGTTTCGAAGCGCTGGTTCCGGAAGGCTTCAACTATGAACAACTCTACATCGCTGCCGCAAAAGCGAACCCCGAGATTCTGTTTGCCCGCTATGACGCCGCTGAGGACTCGGTACAAAAACGCTTTCTCGCCCTGGGTGGTGCAACCGATGTGCAACTGCTTGATGCACTGCAGGCCAATCACGCAGACATAGCAGCCGAGGCATCAAATATCCGCTCATTTGTAGCCGGCGGTGAATCCCACACTATTTTAAGACGCCCGGAGTTCTACAGTTATGGCGCACAAGGGGTGGCCATCAAAGACTGGGTTGCGCAACTGGCCAATTTTGAAGCACCCAATGACGTCAACTGCGATGACTGCACATTCGACACCTATGCCGGACCAGCCATGCCACCTGCAATGGCCGCTATGTGGCAAAGCTGGGAAGATCAAGCGCAGCAGTACGTGAAACCTTTCAAAATATTCGACAACCTCTACTACGTAGGCATCGATTGGGTGGCTGCGTACGTGCTCGATACCGGTGATGGCCTGATCCTTATCGACTCGTTATATGGCAAGTGGACACGCCAGCTGGTCAACAATATGCGTCAGTTGGGGTTAGATCCGGCAAACGTTAAGTATGTGATTAATACCCATGGCCACTTCGATCACGCCGGTGGCACCCGCATGTTTCAAAGCCTGTACGGTGCCCGCGCAGTGATGAGTGCTGAGGACTGGGCGCTGGCGGCAGAAGCGCCTGCACACCCGGCCTTTTACATGCCCGTGCCAGAGCAGGACATTGTCGCCGCAGATGGTGATGTCATCGAACTGGGGGATGCCCGCGTAGAAATGTTTAAAACACCGGGTCACACCACCGGCGTTTTAAGCCTGGTTTACGATGTGCGTGACGGCGATAACACGTACAAAGCCATCACCTTAGGCGGGGTTGGTTTGAATTTCTCCGGCGTTGAGCGCACCCGGATGTATCTGGACAGCTACGCACGCCTGGTCAGTATGGCGGATGACATCAGTGTCAGTGTGCCCAATCACGCCGCCATGGGCGGCGTATTTGAGCGCGCGGCGTTACTGGAGCAAAGACAGCCTGGCCAACCCCATCCGTTTGTCGACCCAGCCGGTTACAAAACCGCTTTGGCAACGTTTGTTGCTAACGCAGAAGCCAAGCTGATTGCAGAGCAGGCAGGTACTGCCAGAGACCCGCTGGAAGAACTCACCGACGTGTTGGCCAGTGATGACTGAGATGAGCGCGCCCGGAACTTTTGCGGCCCGTCGTGCTCTATGTTTTATGCGCCAAATAATTTTAGCTCTGCCGATACTCATTGCACTGGTTGCGGCTCCGCTTGCGACCGCAGTGGCCTCGCCGCTGGATGGGCACTGGCGCATTAACCTTGAAGAAACCGACAAAGTGGCGGTGAAATTTAAAGAAGGCGGTGGCATGTCCGGCGGCAATTTCAAACCCAGCATTTCTATTATGGGGTTACCGCTACCCAAAAGTTATCGGCAATCTGCGATGTCGAACCTTTCCGCCAAGGATCCAAAAGTACTGCGTTGCACAGATATGCAGATTTCGGTGGATAAGAAAAATGTTGCGCTTACCTACGACAACGCCGACGAAGAAGAACTGGTGAAAGGTGAACATCGCGGGCGAACCAGCAAATGGTCAAAGAAAAAAATCGAACAGAAATACAAAACCCCTGAGCGTAGCGTGCGCAAAACCTGGACACTACGCGACGATGGCCGACTGTTAGTTTCGGTGAAGCTGAACCCACGCGGTGACAAGGCGCGGACTTACAACCGTGTGTTTGATCGAGTTGAGCCAGAGCAAAAATAACAAATATTCAAACTTAACCAGATAGGGCTGGTGCTTTCGACACACCTGTTGTCGGAGACAGGGGGACAAACATCAAAATCAAAGCCACCTTTCTACTGTTTTTCTATATATCTGCCTACTCTGCGCAAGCCGCAGACTCAGAAGGGTGGGTCCCTTTCGAGCTCGACAATGGACATATTTCTGTGCCATCAAGTGTCGGCGGCATCAGCGGAATTTCGATCATCGATACTGGCGCCAGCAGCGTTGCAATCAACGACTATCTGGCTGCACAGCTGGATCTGAAAATCGCACGAAACAAGATTGCTAACGTACAGGGAGTAACCGGTAGTCAACGGCGTGTAGTGTATCGACGAGTTCCAACAAAGCTCTTCGGAGTTGACCTCACGTTCGAAAACGTCACGGATATGTCCTTTCCCAGGGAAGATATGCAGTTACTGATCGGTGGCCCAATTCTGCAAATGTTCGTCTTTCAATTTGATTACCCAAACCAGCAGTTACGCGCATTACCCCACAGCATGGTCGACCTCAAGGCGTTATCTAACATTGGCAGTAAACGAGACGTAAGAGGGAGTAAGTTACCTGTTGTTAAAGTCGGTCTCAACGGCGAAGAGACGTTGTGGCTAACCATGGATACAGGTAATAACAGCGGCCTGTTGATCGGTCGCAGCGTTGCTGCGAAACACGGCTGGTTGAACCAATTTCCACTTAAGGAGGGTTATATTGCTGGTGTTAACGGTATTGCTAAGACTGAAAGCTTCGCGCTTCCCACTGTCGAATTTGGTCCGGTAACACTGGAAAACGTGCTTGTGACGGTGCCGGCAAAAGGAGTGAGACTACCTGCCGTCGACGGTGGCCGCCAGTTATCAAAAGGTTTGCTTGGATACGACGTACTCAAGCACTTCATTGTATCTATTGACTATAAAAAGGGGCGTGTGCACGTTGCTCTCCCTTAGTTGAAAAGAGCAGAAGGGTTGAAAAGAGCAGAAGGCAGTGCCTCATTTCTCAGCAACCTAGACTAGAAGCGCCATAATAAATATCCACAACGACATGCCCAGTCCGAGGCCGAAGCTCAACACCCGCAACACCGGCACATTGAGGATATAAAACACGCCGTGTGAGATTCGCGCAGCCACCCAGATGAGGCTTGCGGTAGCCCAGCTGCCACCTGGGTCGAGGCCCTGCATATAAGCAGCCAGCG
Source organism: uncultured Pseudomonadaceae bacterium (assembly GCA_965368205.1). Lineage (GTDB taxonomy): Bacteria > Pseudomonadota > Gammaproteobacteria > Pseudomonadales > Azotimanducaceae > UBA4421. Next base: position 8,344 of record CBDUMB010000043.1, read on the forward strand.
TCGCCGCCATAAATACTGCCAGCGCTTCCCAGGCATTTAATTGCGCACCCCAGGCACCAGCCCCACCTTCAGTAAGTTGTTGGGCCTGCAGCCGAGGTTGCGCTAAATCCACTACGCCCAGCTGCCGACTCCGAAAAGGTACCGACGCAAATGCCCATACATAAGGCAGAACAACACCCACAAACAGACACCACAACACAATATCCATATTTAACCTCTACTGTTTAGTGAGCGCGGCAGCTGGTGGCGGTGCTGGGTACAGTTCTTCCAGAGAAGCTGAGCGCCCGTTATCCTGAACAACGTGACAGTGAAAGCGCTGCAACCGGCGCGGCTCCGGGACACCGCAGGAATGGGCAATTATACCCACTTCTTTGCGCATATTTTTTGCATATTGGTAAACCCGCTCAGCTTTGTCTGTTACATCCAGGCCACGCTGCAGGTCTTTGTCATGTGTAGTGATACCGGTTGGACAGGTATTCTTGTTACATTGCAGCGCCTGTATACATCCTAACGAAAACATAAAGCCGCGCGCGGTCGCGGCCACATCTGCGCCCAGACATATCGCCCAGGCTACCTGGCCCGGTGTTACGAGCTTACCGCTGGCCACAACGCGGATGCGTTTTCGTAAACCATGTTTAATCAGGACGTCGACCACCAGGGGCAGACTTTCTTTCAGAGGCAAGCCCATATAGTCCATCAAGCTGGCTGGAGCAGCGCCCGTACCGCCATCAGCACTGTCGATGGTGATGAAATCCGGCGCTGATTCGATGCCGCGCCGATGAATAGCGTCACACAGCTCGTCGAGCCAGCCATAAGTACCAATAACCGCTTTAAATCCTGTTGGTTTACCGGTCACGTCACGTACATGATTAATCATATCGAGCAGATCATCGGCAGACTCTACCTCAGGGTGCCTGTTAGGGCTTATAGAGTCTTCACCTTCATTGATGAAACGGATTTTGGCAATTTCAGCAGTGACTTTTTCACCAGGCAGAATGCCGCCTTTACCCGGCTTTGCACCCTGACTTAACTTGATCTCAAACATACGCACCTGTTCATGCGCCGCCACTTCACGTAAGCGGTCGTCACTTAAATGACCAGCTGCATCGCGCACACCATATTTTGCCGTGCCAATCTGATAAATGATGTCGGCACCACCTTCCAGATGCCAAGGAGACAGCGCGCCTTCACCGGTGTTCATCCAGATACCGGCCTTTTTTGCACCTTTTGACAAAGCTCGCACAGCGGGTTTCGAAATGGCGCCAAAGCTCATACCGGATATATGAAAAACCGAGTCTGTCGCGTACGGTTTTTCCACATGAGGCCCAAAAACAATAGATGAGGTTGCCAGCGCATCTTCTTCCAGCGTGGGATAAGGACAGTTCACAAACAGTACCGTTCCGGCAGGACGAAGATCACGAGTAGAGCCAAAAGCAATGGTGCTGTCCTCATTTTTTGCCGCACGATACACCCAGGATCTTTCGGCGCGATTAAACGGCATTTCTTCCCGATCCATGGCAAAAAAATACTGGCGGAAGAATTCGCCCAGATGTTCGAACACATAGCGAAAGCGGCCAATCACCGGAAAGTTACGCCGCACGGCGTGGGTCTTCTGGGTGCGATCAATTATGTACATGACGATCACCGCCAGCACGCCAATGCCCAGCAGCATGACGAATATCTCAACCATCAAACTAAATGCCTTAAAGGCAAATGTCATATCCATAAACTTCCCTCTTGCAAACCCATGCCGGCACCGGCTCGATTGGACGGCGGCAAGCAAAATAATTTCCCGTGCCAGCCTTCACAAAATGCTAACGACACACCGCTTAGGATGCCACCATAACAAGATTGCCATATCACGGGTTATCGATAGAGGTTTTATCCATGCTCAGCCGTATCGGCATCATCGGTGATGTCCATGCACAAGATCAGTATCTGCGCCAGGCATTGGCTCACTTAACGAGCCTGGGCGTAGATCGCATCATATGTACCGGAGATATCGCTGACGGTCCCGGCGACATCCATACCTGCATCGAGCTTCTGCAGCGCTATGACGTACAAACCGTGCGCGGTAATCACGACCGCTGGGTGCTGCAGGATAAAGCCCGCCACATTCCTGATGCCCACACTCGCGATACGCTGCATGATGATGTCATCAACTATCTGCAGGACCTTCCGCTGCAGATCGAGTTGGAAACAAAGCTGGGTACTTTACTGCTTTGCCACGGTGTAGGCAGTAACGACTTACAGAAAATCTGGCCAGGCACCCAGCGTATGCCAGCGGAACGCAGCAGCCGACTGGATGACATCATCGCTCAGGGCAATACGCCGTTAATGGTGAACGGGCATCTGCACTATCGAACGCTGAGTCATTTTGATGCATTAACCCGTCTCAACGCCGGTACCCTGCGCGGCCACCATCGGCCCGGCTTCAGCCTGGTAGACCTGCATGATGATGAAGTACATGGCTTTGAACTGGAGCCAACCGTGCATGAAGTTAAACGACAGCCGTTGAGCCCAACCGACAACGTACGGGTATTTAAAAACACGCAACACTTCGATGATAACTGGCAACCGGTTACTCTATATGCATGAGTGTGCAACATCCTTTTCCAGATGACGCGTTAGAGTTCCGTTTTGTGCAGGCCTCGGGGCCCGGCGGACAACATGTCAACAAAACCTCCACCGCCGTCGAGTTACGTGTGAATCTGTCTGCGCTGCGCCTGCGCCCGGAAGTTGAGCGCCGTCTTGCGCTGCAGCAGCGTGGCAAAATCAATAAGCAGGGTGAGCTCATCATTCAGGCGGAAACTTTCCGCTCCCAGCTGAAAAACCGCAAAGACGCATTGGATCGGTTACAGCAGATGGTGCACGCGGCGTCAAAAACGCCAAAAAAACGAATCCCGACAAAGCCAAGCGTGAACGCCAAACGCAAGCGGGTCGACAGCAAAAAGCAGCGCGGCCAGACCAAATCTCAACGCCGCAAACCGAGCTTCGATGCATGACACAAAAAACTGAACCCGTTGATATGCTGCAACGCCTGATCCAGCGCCTGCAGCTCAATCCAGGTGATACGGACGTCTATCTTGGAGGTGCAGGCAGTGGTGGGGTGACCGCAAACGAACGCCTGTTTGGCGGTTTGGTTGCCGCCCAGGCGACAATGGCTGCGATGCGCACCGTGGCTGAGTTCCCGATTCATTCCCTGCACAGCTATTTTTTACGACCGGGGCGACCGGATGCTGACATTGAGTTCCACGTCACCCGCAGCAAAGAAGGGCGTAACTTCGCGGTCCGGAACGTGGCAGCCTGGCAAAGTGGATCACTGATCTTTCAATTGCAGGCCAGCTTCCAGCGATCCGCAGCGGGCGTACATCACCAGCCCAGCGCACCCGAGGTGCCAGCCCCGGAGGATTCACCCAACAGAGATGCGCTGCGCGGCCGCACAAACTGGCAGGAAATGCCTCTGGATGTTCGCATGGTCACGCCTCTGACCGAAGAGGTACCACTGCCGGCGCACCAACAGGTCTGGTTAGGTATGAACGGAGTGCTTCCGGAAGATAAAAAATTGCACACCGCCATGCTGGTGTACGCCAGTGACCGCTGCCTGCTGGACACCGCGTGGCGACCACACGCTGATCAGGGTCAGATGAGTGGCGCCAGCCTGGATCACAGCATGTGGTTTCATCAACCGGTGGATTTCAACCAGTGGCTACTCTACGAAACTCAGAGCCCTGCAGCTGATGGTGGACGAGGACTGGCATTCGGCCACATCTACTCTTCCTTGGGCCAACATATAGCTTCAGTGGCACAAGAAGGCATGATGCGCAGCTGAGCCAAGCTTGCGTTACTTGGTGAAAACCAGGAAATGCTGCTGCGGCAAAAAGTCTTCGGTTCTGACCCAGCGCAAGCCTAAGGCGGCCATCTCGGCGCGGGCTTGTGCCTGTGTCATTTTGTGCAGGCGCTTGATCGGCACACGCG
>CBDUMB010000044.1:0-11995 GCA_965368205.1 uncultured Pseudomonadaceae bacterium
TATGGCCACCACCTGATCGGGTGTTTTCACTTCGCCATTCACAATGTTATCTGTGACATCCAACAGAGCACGGATAAAGTCCTGGTATCCATCAATTCCCGCTCGAGCGTCCTTGATCACAAAGCCACCCTTTGCGCCCGTTGGCACAATGACAGCATTTTTGACCACCTGGGCTTTGACCAGACCCAGCACTTCCGTACGGTAGTCTTCAAGGCGATCCGACCAACGCAGGCCACCTCGCGCAATGCTGCCTGCACGAAGATGGACGCCTTCCAGATAGGGTGCACTGACGAAGATCTCGTACAGCGGCACCGGCAGAGGCATGGCAGTGATTTCCCTGGGCATAAACTTGATGGACAGAAATGGGCGATGCTTACCGTCGGCATCTCTCACGTAATAGTTGGTGCGCTTACTGGCATCCATGAGTTCCAGGAACCGACGCAGAATACGGTCTTCGTTCAAAAGCTCAACGTCATCCAACGCAGTGGTAATACGCTGCTTGATACCTTCCAGATCGAGCGCTGAGGTACTATCAGGGGCCTGACCTGCCACCGCAAATTTGCGTTCAAAATAGTCCACCAACAGGCTGGCAGTGTCCGCGTGACGAAACAATGCCTCACTGATAAAGGCCTGGGAGAAGCCAAATCTAATTTGCTTCATATACTGAGCAAAGGCACGCAGGACACTTACCTGTCGCCAGGACAGACCTGCGCGCAGGATCAGACGGTTAAAACTGTCATCTTCAGCAAAGCCATTCCAGACATTGATAAATGCATCGTTCAGATCCTCACCGCCTTCCTGCAGATCCAGTTCACCGGTAAATCGGAGTTCGTAAACCTGAATCGAAACAGAATCTGCGTCCTTGCGAGCCACCGTGTAGGGGTGTTCGCCGATGACGCGCAGATCCAGGTTTTCAAGCTTAGGCACCACATCAGATAGCGGCAACGCTGCTCCGCGATGAAATATCTTCAGGTGCAGGAGATCTGACGGATCACCAGGTACGCGATAAAGCCGTGTACTGAGCGGTGAAAGCTCCGTTAACTGCTCGATCACCTGAATATCATCAATCGCATCAATGGTTGTAAAAGACTCGCGGTAGCCGGCGGAAAAAGCGTCCGCATAGTTGTTGCGCATACCCAGCGCGGCACGTTCACCGAATTGACTGACCAGAGCTTCGTAGAGCTCTGAATTCCAATCGCCTATCAGCTCAGCAATACGCTGTTCGAGCCCAACGCGATCAACTTGAATCTGTTGACCGGGGCTCACGCGCAGAATGAACTGAACCCTTATGAGAATCGATTCTGACAACAGAATATCGTAATCAGAGTCTTCGGCAGCAAAGGTCTTCACCAACAGCGCTTCCAGCTCTAACCGGATCGAGGTGCTGAACAGGTCTCTGGGCATATACACCAGGGTATTCACGAACAACCCGTACGCGTCGTAACGTGCGAACACACGGACACGCCTGCGCTCATGTATATCCGTAATGACCATTGCTGTTTCATACAGCTCTGTTTCAGTGATCTGAAACAGTTCATCACGTGGATAGGTTGCTAAAACCTGCCGCAGAACTTTGCCGTCAAATCCGGATGGATCCAGGCCGGACCTTTGCAGAACGTTTGACACTTTGTGGCGAACGACAGGAATACGTTCTGGCAACTCCATGTATACCCTGGAGGTGTAGAGTCCCAGAAAGCCCGTTTCACCAATGACACGACCCTGCTCATCAAATTGTTTGATACCCACGTAATCTGGATAGGCTGGCCGATGCACTCGAGACTTCGTGCCGGATTTGGAGAACGTGAGTGGCTTGGGCTTGAATAGAAAGTCCTGAGTGCGCTGGGGTTGCGCGGCGATGGCGCGCTCCGTCGCCGAAGGTCTGACCCGCTGGGTACCCAAAGCCTGGCCCGTCTGACGAATGACGCCGTCGCTGTATTGAAATTCACGCACTCCAAGAAAAGTGAAATGATTGGCCAGCAGCCATTCCAGAAAAGCAATACTTTCGCTGACATCGTGCTCATCCAGCGGGGGCGGATTGTGCTTTAAGTCATCAATCAACGCCTCCATCTTGCTTTTCATCTCAGGGAAATCGGTGACCGCGGCCTGCAGGTCTTTGGCCATGGACTCAAGCTTGGATTGTAACGGCGGAAAAGCATCATCTTCCAAGCGATCGATTTCCGCATAAATGATCAGTTCGCGGTTCGCATGATCGACGTCAGTGGACAGATTCAGGAGCGTGCCGTCCGCGTCACGCTCCACAGCAAAAACAGCGTTATTCAAGTGATGGGTAACCAGACCGCCATGAGACAGGGCCATTAATACAGAATCGACCATGAACGGCATGTTAGGCGCAGCTACCACCACCACGCTATGCTCCGAATGCCAGCCATCCCGGGTCCGTATCGGATTTTTAAGCAGGAAACTGACTTCGTCTAACTGGCGGTCCTGCAGATGCTGATAGGCTTCGATAGTGCCACCCATGTCATCGCGCACATCTCGCGAGGCGACATCTTCTTCCAACGACCTGGACCAGAGAGCCCTGGTGAACACCTCCACTAACGGATAACGATCTGCATCCGTAGAATTTTTCAGCACATCCAATAAGGCGGTAATATATGAGTCGTTATTAACCTGATTCAACCGAATTGTCCTTCATAGCCTGTGGATTATTGAGAAAAAGAGTCTGACAGCGATCACTTGATTCCATGCAGCAGGCGATCGAACAGGTCAGCCCCGGTAATGATTCTTGGCTGTGCTGACCAGATCAGCACAACATCATTTTCAATCACCCCGCGATTGACTGTTTTACTCTGCCGCAACAAGAGCAACACTTTACCCAGTTTGGTTTTTGGGTTGGTCAGGATAATCGGGCGGTGACAATACTTGTATGGATTAATCGGCCCTTTATCGAGCAGCGACGCACGCAGGAATTCATCCGCATCGAGCAGGAGCTGAGGCTCACCTTTGAGGTCTGCCAGCACCACCCACTTTTTACCAGATGCGTGAATCTTCTGCAGGATGGGGTCATCAGGTGTCTGTTTGTGCTCGGGCAAGCGCGGCAGATCCACATCAGTCGGCAGCTTCAATACACTGGACGGGTCAACAAGCACCCCTGCCTCAAAAGCCTCAAGATCGTCAATCTCCAGAAAGTTCAGCGCGCCGATACCCTCCACTTCGCCCACATCGCTGTCGTGGGCCTCAACATGCTTCATTAACATGTCTTTGATCACCTGCTCTCGAAACAGCTCGGCAGATTCCTTGCCTAGCCAGGCATCCAGAATCATGGCCGCAGGTTTGGCAACGGGATAAAGAATAATCTGATACAACCGGAGTATTGGATAAAGTAGCGATGCCATGCGCAACGCATTGCGAGAGAAATAAGCCTGCGGAAAGATCTCGCCTAAAAAGGTAATCACAAAGGTTGAGAAAACGAACGCCATCACCCCCGTTAACACAGAGTTGGACAACAACGTGAGCAGCACGTTGATACTGACGTTGCCCCACAAAATGGTCGTCAACAGAAAGTTTGAATCCTGGCGCATGCGCAGGACGCGCTCGGCCCTGATATTGGTTTCAGCTTCCACCTCCAGCTGCAACCGTGACACCCCAAAGAAGGCCAGGTTCAGACCTGAAAACATAGCAGATTGAGTCACACACAGGACAATGCCAAGCCAGACAAGATTTTCCATCAAGAATAACAATCAGATAAGCGAACGCCATTGTAGCCGATACCTGGCATGGAGATGGTATTACGTTTTACTAAATGCACATTGCCGGGGGCACAAAACCAGCGCCATCATGTACTATGCGCAACGTGATGATCTGCAACCTCCTGCTGGCTTGAAAATACCCGAACGCCCCTCATGAACTCAGAGCTACCAAGACACCGAATGCTGCAACTGTTGCAGCAGCGCAATTTGCTGGGGTTACTCCGATTTGTAGCCGTACTGCTGGGGCTCATCTGTCTTTTCTCGGTGATCTTTCAGCTGCTCATGGCTTACGAGGGTCAGACACACTCGTGGGTAACCGGCTTCTACTGGACTTTGTCGACCATGTCGACGCTTGGCTATGGTGACATCAGTTTTGTCTCCGACCCGGGTCGTTTGTTCTCGATATTCGTATTGCTGTCTGGCGTAATTTTCATGTTGGTGCTACTGCCATTTACATTTATGGAACTCTTCTACGCACCCTGGGTTGAAATGCGTGCTGCGAATCGCATTCCTCGGAAAGTAAACGACAACTTAAGCGGGCACGTCATCATGACGTTCTATGGTCCGGTAGCCAGTGCACTGATCGCAAAACTCAAACAGTTCAAATATCCATACGTGGTTATTCTGCCGGAAGCAGATGAGGTCATGCAGCTGATTGACCACGGCATTAACGCGATTCATGGCGAACTTAATCTGCCGGAAACGTACATCAACGCGCGGGTGGAACAGGCTTCCCTGGTTGCCACGACCCGCACAGACATCGCCAATACATCAATAGTGTTTACCGTACGCGGTATCACTAAAACCACACCGGTCATCGCTACCGCCAGAGACAGCGACTCTAAAGATGTATTGCGCCTGGCAGGCTCGTCACGGGTACTCGATTTAACACATCTGATGTCTGAGAGCCTGGCAAGGCGTGCAATTGGGGGTAATGAGCTGATTCACATCATCGGCAATATTGATGACCTCCTGATTGCGGAGGTAGATGCATCACAAACTAATTTAGTGGGTATCGACTACATCACCGCACAACGACAAACCAGCGTCAGCATCGTCGGTTTCTGGGATCGTGGCACCTTTCAAGTAGGTGAACAGGACAGCAAGATTGAACCCCATAGCCTTCTCGTGATGGCTGGATCAAAAGCCCAGCTTGATGAGTTCAACCGCTTGTATTGTCACGAAATGCAAACAAGCGAACACAAACCCGTCATCATTATCGGCGGTGGCCGCGTGGGACGTGCTACTGCTCGCGCCTTGTCGCGACGCGGCATCGACTACCGCATCGTTGAGCAGATGCCGGAGCGCGTACCAGAATCTGATAAATACATTCTGGGATCCGCTTCGGACAAAAACATATTGCGCCAGGCAGGCATCGACAAAGCACCCACTGTCATCATTACAACAAAAGACGATGAGACAAATACCTATCTGACAATTTTCTCCCGCTTGCTGCGCCCGGATATTCAGATTATCTGCCGCGCAAGCCTGGAAACCAGCGTTGCAGGATTGCACCGGGCAGGCTCCGACATTGTCATGTCTTATGCTTCGATGGGCTCAAACGCACTGTTTAACCTGCTCCAGCGCAGCGACCTGCTGATGGTTGCTGAAGGTCTGGATGTTTTCAAAGTAGAGGTGCCTCAACAACTTGTTGATAAGACTTTGGAAGAAGCGAATATCAAACACCTGACAACCTGCAGCGTTATTGGTATCGACAGAGAAAACCGAACCATCACCAACCCGGAACCCAACACGCGATTACAGGCTAACGAAGAAATCGTTTTGATCGGCACCCCGGAAGGTGAGCGTAAATTTTTAAAGCTGTTTGCGTCAGATAAACCCATATCGATCAACAGTCAGGCACAATAAAAGGAAACGTGGATTGATGCTGTCCCGCACACGGAGTCTTGCCGTTCTGTTCGCGTCGGTGATCATATTGTTGATCGGTCACGGTCTGCAGCTGACGTTGTTACCTTTACGCGCGGAGTCTCTCGGCTGGTCGATAAACGACATTGGCATGACAGGCTCTTTCTATTTTCTCGGCTTCCTGCTGGGCTGTATCTTCATTCCCAGGTTTGTAGCAGCCGTAGGTCATATCCGTACCTTTTCAACCCTGACCACCATCAACGGCGCCGCTCTGTTGTGCATCCTTCTATCAGACGATCCATACGTGTGGTCAGGGCTACGCTTATTGACCGGTATCGGCATTTCAGGTTGTTACCTGGTCATCGAGAGCTGGCTGAATGAATACACGGATAATGCCAGGCGAGGGCGCATCCTGGCTGTTTATACGGTGATCGTTCTGTTGTCGATGAGTGTCGGGCAATTACTGATTAACCTGGGCAGTCCCAGCGGCATCACCACCATCGTCCTGGGCACGCTGCTGCTGTCTCTCTCCATCATTCCGGTAGCACTGTCGAAAGTAGAACAACCTGCGCCGCTTGCAACACTCGAGTTTCGCTTCAAGGATATCTATCACGCCTCCCCCGCTGCTGTTGGCGGCGCGCTTGCCATCGGTACCGTTACCGGCGCGTTGTTTGGTCTGACCCCGGTATTCGGCAAGATTGCGGGGTTGTCCGTCAGCGACATTGCCTGGCTGATGATTGTAATGGTGCTGGGAGGCGCGGCTTTTCAGCTTCCCGCTGGACATATTTCCGATCGCTACGATCGCCGCAAAGTCATGATGGGATTATTGTTTATTGGCATCATCACAGCGGTTGTGGGCACTCTGCTGCAACAGCCTCCCAACTGGGTGGTTATGCTGCTATTTTTCATCATTGGCGGCAGTGCTATTGCCATTTACCCTCTGTGTCTGGCGCATGCAAACGATCGCTACCCAGGGCAGTTCCTGCAGGTGGGCACGGTGATCCTACTGGTCAACGGCGCAGGTTCGATTGCAGGACCTCTGCTTGGCGCAAATGCGATGGCGCAAATCGGTCCGTCTGGCTTTCTTGCCTATCTGGCTGCAGGTTTAGCACTGTGTTTCATCTGGATTCTCATCTGGCTGATCAAACATCGCGAACCGCCCGAAAACACTAACCTGTTTGTTGGCACCGCCAAATCTACACAGGCACTGATCGAATTGGATCCAAGAACCGAAACAGGAGAGAGCTTGCATGGACGACAAATGGACTGACTACATCCTCGATTCTCTGGATCTTGATGAGTCCAATCGACAGCCCATCGCAGGAAAACCGCCAGGCGGCGCGGAAATTTCTGCAGAAACTATCCGTCGCTATTTTGCTGACAACATCTACCCCTTCAGCGAGAGATTGAAACCGAAGCAGTACTTTGAAGAAAAGCGAGAACTCCAGATTGAGCTTGTGAAACTTCAGAACTGGATCAAAGAAACCGGTAACAAACTCGTTGTGATTTTTGAAGGCCGGGATGCAGCGGGCAAAGGCAGTACCATCAAACGTTTTATGGAACACCTCAATCCCCGAGGCGCACGAGTGGTTGCACTGGAAAAGCCTGACCAAAGAGAGTCTGGACAGTGGTATTTCCAGCGCTACGTTCAACACCTGCCAAGTGCTGGAGAAATCGTTTTCTTCGATAGATCCTGGTACAACCGTGCTGGCGTTGAAAAAGTAATGGGCTTCTGCAGCGATGAGGAATACCAGCAGTTTCTTGTGCAGTCCCCTGATTACGAACGAATGCTGGTGAAGAGCGGTACGTTTATTATCAAATTTTATCTTTCGATCAGCCGTCAGGAGCAGGCCCAGCGGTTCGAGGAACGGGCGACTAACCCCCTGAAACAGTGGAAATTCTCAGTTGTAGACAAAGAAGCGCAGAATCGCTGGGATGATTATACCCAGGCAAAAGAAGAAACCTTCAGACGCACCGACTCCGCTGAAGCACCTTGGATCATCGTCAAAGGTGAAGATAAATTACGCGCCCGCCTGGAAACCATGCGCTACGTTCTCAGCCAGTTCGAATACTCAGGCAAGGACCAGAACAAGCTCGGCACAGCCAACCCATTGCTGATTGCACCAGTCAAAATCCTGACTAATTACTCCGACAGCTAGACGCTGAACGCAGACATCACAGCATAAACGAGAGCAACGACGCGGTTCCAAGGAATGCAAAGAAGCCGGCGACATCTGTCACCGTGGTTAGAATAATAGAGGCGGCTGTTGCCGGGTCTTGTCCGAGCCGGATCAGAACAATGGGAACCAGAGCGCCGGAAATACCCGCGGCTATCATCGAAAGGATCATGGCCACACCGATGACCAGCGCCAAGCCGAAGGATTGACTCCACCAGAATACCCCTAGACCACAGGTCAACGCTAACGCCAGACCATCAACTATACCAACGCGTACCTCTTTGTTCAGGACACTGCGCCAGTGACGTGTACCTATTTCCCGCAATGCCAAACCACGCATGGTCACGGCCAGGGCCTGGGAACCCGCATTGCCCGACTGCCCCGCTACAACAGGTAAAAGCACAGCAAGGGCTGTGAATTGCGAAATCAGTCCTTCAAACAACCCAACGACGGATGCCGCAAGGAAAGCGGTTAACAGATTAATGTGTAACCAGGGCAGCCGCCGTTTTACCGCAAAAGAGGCTTTCGACATCGCCCGTTCGTCCGCGCTGGCACCCACCATTTTTTGCAGGTCTGCAGTCGCAACACTCTCTAACGCATCAAACAGGCGCTGATAACGAACGACACCCAGCAATCTGCCTTCTACGTCCACCACAGGGATTGAATCCACCCGCAGCCGATCTAATTGCTCAACTATTTCTTCACGCCCGGCTGTTGCAAGCACGCTGCCTTCAACGCCAACCATGATTTGACTGATGTCCTGACCGGCCTCTGCAAGCGCAAGTGCTTGCATATCAACTCGCCCCGCAAGCTTGTTACGATCATCTACGACATATACGGACCGGGCTCGACGCAAGCTCGAGGTGCGCAACAAATCACGCAACTCGTTAACTGTTGTGTGGACTCGAACTGTTTCAAAAGGCGGGTCCATCATGCGACCGGCGGAATATGGCGGAAACTGCATAAGCCGAGTTAAATCTTCAGCAATCGCAGGCGGCAATACCTGCAACAGCTGATCTCGATGCCCACTGTCCAAGCCATCAAAAATCAGCATAGCCAGTCGCGGGGAAGCCAGTTCCAAGACACTGCACTGCATGGGTTCCGTCAGGGTTTGGAAAATAGTCAGTACTGTACTGGTCGCCATGACTTCCAGTGCAGGTGTCAATTCAACCGCATCGCAAAATTGGATTTCCGCTGACAAATCCGCCAGCGGCAGTTTTTCAAGAACCCTTGCGGCCGCCTCAGGTTGCCGTCTGATAAATGACCGGCCTAAATCAGTGACTGTGTTCATCGGTTTTTACTTCGGCTTAAAAGCAGTTCGAACAAAGACAGGAGAATATGGAACATCTGCCCAACCATAGCTTCCACCGAGCGGGCCAAAACATGCGGTGGCGTCGGCTCCAACTGCTGATACTCCTGGGCAAGGTGTACCTGGCGACAAATCCCGATCAGACGTCGCTGGTAATCAACCACGGGGACCCAACTGCGGGTTGTCCACAGCTCTTTCAGCATGGCGGTGGAATGATCAATTTCTGCCAGTAAAGGCTCAACCTCATTGATCAAACCGGCCACAGCCAAATTCGATTTCATGGCGCGGAACAACTGCCAGGCTTCTAAGACCCCAAGATACTTACCCTCCGCATCGACCACCAGAATCGCCGGTTCAGATCGGTCTTCAAGCTTCGCTAAATCGCCAATCACGGTGCTCACCAGATCGGTACTTCTGTATTGTAAGGTGGGCTTGGACACAACCGCGCCCACACTGTGAGCGGGATAATTCAGATATCGACCCAGCTCCCGTCGTTTTGATTTATTTGCAACAGAATCGACTAATTGACGCGCAAGCTCTTTTGGTAACCTGGTCAGCAGAACCGAGGCCTGATCGAGGGTCGATTCTGCAAACAGCTGGTCCGACGATAACAAGTTACCCGCAACAATCCCATGCAACTGCGCAGACTCGAGATGGGTCATCACTGCCAGAATGCTTTTGTCAGGCAGCGTGTTGAGGACATCCGCCGCTTCGTTGACAGAATATCCGTTTAATTCAAGCGCAAACAGTTCCGGAAACTGTTCCGCATACTTTATGCTGAGCGCACCCATCGCGTTCACGATTGATCTTCCGCGGCTAAGCGTGTAACTGGCGTAGTGGCAAACTGGCTGGCAGGAACAAAGACAATACCCTCGACAGTCTCAAGATCCAGACCTGTTGCGTAGACCTGCAGAATTTTCCCTTGCACGTCCTGTATCCTGATTTTTTCACCAACGCTGTATCGCTGCATTTCCGTTTGCGCAAGCAGATTTCCAACGTAAGTTTTTGCCCCAAGTGCAAAGGCAAGCATCAAGCCCCCCAGCACCAGTGCTACGACGAGCAGCAGCAGTTCCGTAATGAAACTCGTGTCGATCTCTAAATGCGACAGCGCCAGCTCTGCCGCAACGAACATCGTAGAAAAATAAACCACCTTGGAGACTAGATCGAGTTGGGGCGAAGGGTTTGCAATTCGTTCCAGCGTGCCTTGCGCAAGCAACCCCAATAAATGCCCCAGACCGAGAATAACAATGCCGAACAGCAATCGACCGAGAAACGTAAACAGGCCGTCTACCATAAGCGGGAAGTCTGTGATATCCAGGAGCGAAATCGCAAAGACACCAGCAACCAGTACCACCAGCGAAAAAGTCAGGGTTCTGCCTATTTTCACAAGACTCGGCGATACAACCTGTTTTCCGGTAACGCTGTACCTGGCTAAACGATGATCTAAAGCGGTTAACGCCACCGCTACAACTTTGCTCAGTAGCTGGGCAAGTACAACACCAAAAATTAGAACACCAAGTGCAGCCAGCTCAGGGTACGCTTTGATCAATTCCTGCAGTTCAGACATCATGCACCACCCATTCGCCTGATAGACTTAGTTAGAGATGCTAGCACAGTGGTACCAGCAGCAGATGTAAACGCCGCTCACCAGCGCGCTCGCGCGCCTCTCACGTCCACATGCACAAAAGGCCCATGGGCTGAATTACTGCCATAAATGCCGATGCCACCAATTCGACTACCGAACTCACCGCGTTGCGACATGCTGTTGATGTACGCAGCCAACCACTGGGCATCCTTTTTATCGGATTTTCCGTCACCATTCATATCGTCCATCTGCCCATCATTTGGCTGATCGTCGATATAAAAATCTGCTGCGCCGCCAAACACGTGACGACTGTTTGGTACATTTCCGATTGCCCGATTGTACCAGGGGGTTCTATAACCACTCATAATGGTGAATCCATCTATGGGTTTCACGTTCTGGTTTAATGAGGCGAGAATGTTCTCTAGTTTCAGCAGAAGATTTGCTTTCAGGACAATATATTTCGGAAACCCTTGGTCCTGCTTGGCTAGAAACTGCCTGACTCTGAAATTTGGCGACACCAGTGTATTCAAATTCTCTTGAGTCACCTCAACAAATCCCTGCGGCGCTTTATAAATATCTAAACCTTTATACGGGGTTTCCGGGTAAGCGCCGATTCGATAGCCGTTTAACGTCTTGTCGCTGGTTTGCTCAGTTGCTGGCACCATCACAAATACATTCAGTTGTCGCGCGTCAGACGCCAGGTCCGACTGAATATTCATGGGATACAACCCTGGCTGTATTGGTGCAACCAGCTCAGCACCCTCCAACTGACCTTCCTGACCGGCAAATGTATACCACCCCTGCCTTTCTTTACTCTGCAACTGAACGTCGAAAGACTGCCCGGGCATCAGATAGATGGCAAAAACCATATAGGGAACAACACGCCCATCAACAACAAGCGGTAGAGATGCGCGCTGTGAATCCCACCCCAAGGCAGCCGAAGCAAAAAGCATGCTTGAGACAATCAATAACAATCTCACCAACACGATTGCTTACTCCTGCCTTAACGCGTTCACTATTTTTTCATCGCGTTGATAAATATCACGACGAAACGAAATATCAGAACTTGCTGTTTTAAAGGCAGTGAAATAAACAATATACACAGGCAGAGGCGTGCGCAGATTTATAGTACGGGTCTGGCCATCTGCAAGTTGCGTAGAAAGCTTCGACGCATCTTCCACCCGCGCCTCTCTATGCAACAGCCATGAAGCCAGTTGTTCCGGGTCAGACAGGCGGATACAGCCAGAGCTGAAGCCGCGCTCTGTTTTGGAGAACAAACTGTGATCGTTGGTATCGTGCAGATAAATGGAAAAATCATTGGGCATCATGAACTTTATGCGCCCCAGTG
>CBDUMB010000045.1:0-11945 GCA_965368205.1 uncultured Pseudomonadaceae bacterium
TCAACCTTTTTGATGGCCTGTTCAAGTTCGGCTGTATTTTCTGTTTGTTGGGTGACATCGTAGCCGGTACACAACAGACCCATAGCATGGCCGTTAGAGTCTTTCATCAGGCTACTGTGCCACTGAATTTGCCGGTCGCCGCCATTTTTCATCTTGATTCGATTGATGTGACCATCGTTGCCGCCGCGTTTGACCACTTCTGCAAAATAGTTGCGCATTTCAGCGCGTGCTTCCGGAGCAATAAACATGTCGAACCAGTCAGCACCATCGAGCTCTGCAGCGCTATAGCCTGTTAACGCTTCGAAGTAGGGATTGCACTGCAGAATTTTCCCCTGTACGTCTAACAGAAGAACGATGCCTTGTAGTGTAGAGATGAGTTTGTCGGAAAAGCTGGGGAACAGCTCAGCCTGTTGTCGTTGTGTGCATTGCAGATTGTGGATCAGCCCGATGCAGGTTGGCGTGCTGCCAAGTTGCGCCAGTTGCAGGTGCAAGACACTTTCGAATTCAGTTTTGTCTTTGCGTCGCAGACGCAGGCTGATTTCCACCGGTTGATTGCTTTTTAACGCCGCTTCGAGGTTTTGTTCCAACTCGGTAGCGCTCAGGTTTACCGCCAGGTCCACGGGGGTTCGGGTGCTTAGTTCATCCATGCTGTACTGCAGATTGTTCAGCGCGCCATTGCTTGCGCTGATAAAAAACAGACTTTCGGCATCAAAGACAATAATTTGCTGATTTGAATTCTGCAGCACGCCCAGCGCGTTCTTTGGGGTCAGGGCTCGGGTAGCCAAATCTTCGATCACTGCGTGAAAGGTAACCCCGGTGTCCGCCATGTATCTGTTGAACTTGATGTTGATCAGCAGCAGCGTTTGATCCTTTCGTGCAGCCAGTATCTGCAGGCCTTCCCCCAAAACCTGCAGGTGCTGTCGAGTTAAAGTGGGCAGCGATATGTCGCTCGCTATGCTGCGATACCCTGCGGGCAGTAAGTGGCTTAAGTGTTGGTTGGCAAGCTCTTTTTCCGTATAGCCGAACAGGGTTTCGGCTTGGCGGTTAACGGATTCAATAATACCCTGGGCATCAAAGGTGATAACGGCATGGGCCACCCGCGCAGGTGGCAGTTGTTGTGCATACATATCTGATCGACTCGAATCCCGGATCAAAAGAGCGGGAATGAAGAAAAGAGCTTATAACACTGCTTAGTTGAGCATAGTCATCCACGTACATAAATACGTACGATTACGTCCGTATGGACTGCATGTGCGTAAGTGATTGGGGGCGGATCAGATGCCTAATGTCTGCGAGATCTGTAACAGATCCATCATTGAATGTGCGCCGAGTTTTTCTTTGATGCGATGCCGATGGGTATCCACAGTTCTTGCGCTGATACCCAGCGTGCTGCCAATTTTGCGGCTGGATGTGTTGCCCGAGCCGGCCACCAGCAGCCTGAATATTTCTTCTTCTCTGGGTGTCAGGCGCTCGAAACGAGCGCGTAAGGCTTGTTGTTCAGCGAATCTTGCCCCGTGTTGTGCCGCAAGTATCTGTTTGCGTTCCCGCAAATCCCGTTCGGTGGTGGCAACGGCAAAGACAACCCCCTGCTCGTCATGCAGCGCTGTTACCGTTACCCACAGGTCGAGAGTCTGGCCCTGTTTGCCCACGCGGGTCGTTTCATAGGGTTCGATAACTTCGCCGTTAAGTATTCGCTGACGTACGCTGCGGTAAATTTTCTGTTCGTCTGCGTCCATGAGCTGATCCACATTCATGGTCAGGGCCTGAGCTTCGCTGTAACCATAAAGTCGCTCGGCGCCTCGATTCCACGCCAGCACATTGCCTTTCAGGTCCTGTACCGTGATTGCATCCAATGAATCGCGAACAATCGCCGCTAGTCGTTGAGCCTGGCGGCTGGCGAGAATTCGGTCGGTTTCATCGGTAAACGAGATGATTAATCCGCCGCTGTCCTGGGGGGTCATTCTTACCAGATATGCGGTTTTACCCAGTTCCAGCTCACGTTCAACGGTATGTTTTGATCTGCTGGCCGCTTGAATTTCAGACGTCAGCAGGGATAAGTCGATACTTTCCCCTGCGGTGTTCAACGGACGGCCAATGCTGGTGGGCAACAGATCAAACACCTGCTTTGCGCCATTGGAATAGTGAGTGACGCGGTTTTCAGCATCCAGCACCACGATACCTTCCACAACATTATTAAGAATATTTTCCAGGTCTGCGTTGGCCTTTTCCAGTTCAATACTTTTTGAATTCAATTCTTCGTTAACGGTATGCAGTTCTTCGTTTGTAGACTGTAACTCTTCGTTAGACGTCTGCAGTTCTTCATTGGCGGATTGCAGTTCTTCGCTGGCGGACTGGAATTCTTCGTTTACGGAAAGAAGTTCTTCATTTGCAACTTCCAGGGCTTCTATATTGGTCTGTAAATGGTCTCTGGTCGCCTGCAGCTCCTGCGCCAGTTCGCGAACGCGTATGTCTTTCAGTGCTGTTTCAGAAATATTTTCAGGCGCAGGGTGTTGTAAGGGTTCGCTTTCAAAAAGGACCAGTGTCATGGCTTCGTTGTCGTGCATCATTGGTATGGCCCGCATCCGTATCATCATGTCGGTATCTGCTACCGTGATGACAATCGGGTGACTCTGAAGCGTAGCGAGTGTGCGTTGGGCTTTTTCAATCAACAGACGCAACTCGAGGCGGAGTTGGGGTATGGCCAGATCAATGGCGTTCAGCGTGATGTCGCCCTGGGGTAATTGCGTAAATGGCGCGAGTTCGCCATGCAGATAAACAACATTAAACTGTTTATTCACCAGCATTGTGGGTGGCGCGCACTGGGTGAATAAAACCTGTTGTATGTGGTCTTCCAGGCTCAGGCTGTTCTGCGTACCTTGAGGCGCTGGAGAAGCGTGTGAGCGTCGCTTTTTCAGGGCCATGATTGGGGGAGGCTGGACCAACTCTTTACGTCGATACACTTTGGCACCTGTATCAACAGGCTCAAACAGTTCCTGCAGAATACCCAGACCTTCTGATGGCCCCAGGGCCAGATAGCCCCCCGGGTTCAGACCATAGTGAAACGCTTTGATGAGTTTTTCCTGCGTAGGCTTTTTGAAATAGATCAGCACGTTCCGGCAACTGATCAGGTCTAAACGCCCAAAAGGTGGATCCTGCAGGAGGTCGTGTTCGGCAAAAACAACGGCGTCACGTATGGCGCTTTTAACCTGACGGGTGCCATCGACGATGTCGAAGTATTCCTCGATCAGGTGCGCCGGCATGGCGCTTAACTGGTTGGCCAGATAGACACTTTTTCTGGCATGTGTGATAGCACGATGATCTATATCTGTAGCAAAGATCTGTACATTGCCTTTGCTGAAGCGGTCGCCGAGGGTTTGCGCGACCAGGATGGCAATTGAAAACGCTTCTTCACCGGTAGCGCAGCCGGGCACCCAGATGCGAATAGGCTCGGCGAGGCGTTTGTGCGCGATCAGATCCTTGATTGCTTCTTTAATCGTGTCGAATGTGTCGGTATCGCGAAAGAAGCCTGTCACGGATATCTGCATATCCTGCAGAAGCCGGTCAGCTTCTTCATGTGAGTTGCGCACCAGTTCTGTATATTCGCTCAGGCTATCGACTTTGTTGACCGTCATGCGCCGATCTATGCGTCGATTTAAAGTGCTGTCCTTGTATTGCTCAATGGGGAACCCGGTGATCTGCCCAAGGGTTGTCAGCAGAAGCTGCCGGTCTGTCTGATTTGCGGTAATTTCATTGACCCGGCTACCCTTTGGGCGGGTCAGAATGTCAGGTAATTCCGAGCCCAGAACGCTGGCAGGGCCAACAAAATCCGCAAGGTGTGCGCTGATGGTAGCGCTGGGCATGCCATCGTATTGGGCCTCTTCGGGTTCCTGCACAAGCACAAAACCTTCCCGAGCTTTGAGTTCATGGGCGCCCTGTAATCCATCGCTGCCTGTACCGGATAGAATAATTCCGGCACTGTGATCTTTGTAGGCTTGTGCAAGCGATGTAAAAAGCTGGTCGATAGAATGACGTGGACCAATGGTGTTGTTGTGCTGCAGGTGGATGGCACCATTCACAACCGTGATGTCTTTATCAGCGGGCGCGATGTAGAGATGCTCTGCTTCCAATGTCTCACCATCGATGGCTTCGAGCACTTTCAGGTCACTGAGTTTGCCCAGGATCTGGTCCAGTGCGCTCGCATGCGTCGGCGCCATGTGCTGGATAGCGATGTAGGCGAATCCCGCTCGGGTAGGCAGATTGGGCAGAAGTTGCTGCAGTGCAGCCAGACCGCCTGCAGATGCGCCGATGCCAACAACATATTCAGGTAATGTACTTTTGTCCCGAGCCAATGCGGACGCCCCATCTTTTTACTTCCTCATTCTAAGCACAAATCAGCCTTGCAGCATCTTTATCTCCTGGCTGATACGTAGTGCATCGCGGCTAGTCACAATAGGTAAGGGTTTAACTTGCTGGCATGCTCGAGCTTTGATTGGTAGGGCGCATTTGATTGCGCAAGGTGTGTTTTACCTGAGTGATGTTTGTACAGAACGCCCGAATACTGTTTTCAACCCCACGCCCCCAAGCGTCCCTGGCGGTATTCGTGGCGTTCTCTTTTGCTTTGCGTAGTTAGTGTCTGTCCTGAGTTGGATTGTCTGGTCGTCTCTGGCGATGAGCGCGGTTGCGATGGTTGGCAGCGTGACTTTGTTGCTCAAAACAGCGACATTAGACCGCGTTCTGTTGATTCTGGTGGCATTCGCCGCGGGGGCTTTGCTGGGTGGTGCTCTGTTTCACATGCTGCCGGCCGCAATAGCTGCAGATATGGAGGCACTGGCCATGGGGGCATCGGTGGCTGCGGGTTTTACCGTGTTTTTCTCACTGGAACAGTTTCTCCATTGGCATCACTGCCAACAGCCTGGCAAACATCAGCGCAGACCGCTGACTTATCTTGTCTTGCTCGGTGACGGATTACATAATTTTCTTGGCGGATTGGCGATTGCTGGCACTTTTCTGATTGACATCCGATTGGGCATCGCAAGTTGGATGGCCGCTCTGGCACATGAAATCCCGCAGGAGTTGGGTGACTTTGCGGTGCTGGTGCATGGGGGCTGGTCGAGGTCTGCTGCACTGCAGTTCAATTTTCTATCGGCACTGACATTTCTTCTGGGTGGGCTGGTGAGCTATGCGCTGGCCGGAAGCATTGACGTCATCTGGTTGATTCCTTTTGCTGCGGGTAACTTTATTTACATCGCAGCTTCGGACCTGGTGCCGGAAGTGAATCGCAGTCTGTCGTTCAAATCCGGATTGTTGCACCTGGCCGCTTTCGTTTTTGGTATAACGTTAATGTTTCTGCTGGGAAAGGTTGCTTATGCAGCTTGATAAGACAACGCACATCAACTTCTGGTACATCGTGATGGCCATGCTGATGGTCATGATCATTCAAGGCTGGTGGCAGACGCTGCAGCAGGTTGAAAAAGTACCCTACAGCGATTTCCAGAAACTGCTGCAGGAAGGCCAGCTGGAGAGCATCAGCATCTCGACAACGGCTATCCGCGGCACGCTCAAACAACCCACGCCGGAAGGCCACAGCTATAGTGAAACCCTGCGTGTTGATCCGCAGTTCGCAAAAGATCTGGCGCAGTATGACGTCAAATTTGCTGGTGTTAGAGAAAACAACTGGGTGGCTCAGGTGCTCTCCTGGGTGCTGCCTGCGGTAGTTTTTGTGGGTATCTGGATGTTGTTTATCCGGCGCATGGCAGACAGGCAGGGGTTTGGCGGGATGATGTCAGTGGGTAAAAGTAACGCCAAAGTCTACGTGGAAACAGACACCCAGGTGACCTTTGCTGATGTCGCTGGTGTTGATGAAGCCAAGCAGGAACTGCAGGAGATTGTTGCATTTCTGCAGGATCCCGACAGCTATGGTCGGCTCGGTGCCCATGTGCCAAAAGGCGTCCTGCTGGTGGGGCCGCCGGGTACAGGTAAAACTCTGCTCGCCCGCGCAGTTGCAGGTGAAGCGGGTGTGGCTTTCTACTCCATCAGCGGCTCTGAGTTTGTTGAGATGTTTGTGGGTGTTGGCGCTGCAAGGGTTCGTGATCTGTTCAACCAGGCGCGGCAAAGTGCACCGTGTATTATTTTTATTGATGAGCTGGATGCCTTGGGTCGCGCGCGTGGTGCCGGCCCGATGATGGGTGGGCACGATGAAAAAGAGCAGACCCTTAATCAGCTCCTGAGTGAATTGGATGGTTTTGATCCGCAACAGGGAATTGTCCTGCTTGCTGCAACAAACCGTCCGGAAATTCTCGATCCAGCGCTGCTGCGGGCCGGTCGATTTGATCGGCAGGTACTGGTTGATCGGCCGGACAAGCAGGGGCGTGTTGATATTCTGAAAGTACATGTGCGCAAGATTCGTTTAGACGATCAGCTGTCGTTACCGGAGATTGCCGCGATAACACCAGGTTTCAGTGGCGCCGATCTGGCGAATCTGGTTAATGAGGCGGCTATAGTGGCTACTCGACGTGGCGCTGAAAAAGTCAGCCTGGATGATTTTACCCGGGCTATAGAGCGCATTGTCGCCGGGCTGGAGAAGAAGAATCGGTTGCTCAACCCTTACGAGCGCAAAGTGGTGGCTTATCATGAGGCGGGGCACGCGCTTGTCAGACTGGCGCTGCCTGGGATGGAAACGGTGCACAAAATTTCGATTATTCCGCGTGGTATCGGTGCGTTGGGTTATAACATTGCCCGACCGACAGAAGATCGCTACCTCATGACGGAGCGTGAGTTGTGTCAGAAAATGGCTGTGTTGATGGGTGGGCGTGCGGCGGAGATGATCATCTTCAATGAGCTGACTACCGGTGCTACCGACGATCTTGCCCAGGCGACCAATATTGCCCGCACCATGGTGATGCGCTACGGAATGGTGAAACCGTTGGGACAGGTGGCGTATGAGGGTGACCATCCCAGTTTTCTCGCTCAGCCACAGGAGAATCTGTTTGCACCCCGCACCTATAGTGAATCAACGTCAGCGCAGATTGATGATGCCGTGCGGACCCTCGTCGAGCAGGCATTTAACGACGCCACGCTTATTCTGCAAGCCAACCTCGACCCCCTGAAAGAGACCGCTGAACGTCTTCTGTCTGTAGAAACGCTGTCTGCTGCGGATTTGCCTGCGATACCCGCGTTCGAATTAAAGCACTGAGTGATGGTTGCTGAGTTGCTGCCTGATACCCAAGCGTTGCTTGGTATTTTTATCGGCGCAGGCGTAGGGCTTGCTATTGGCCTGGAGCGCGGTTGGCAGGAGATTGCTGCGCAGACAACGGCAGCGGCAGGCGTGCGCACCTTTACCCTGGTTGGTTTGCTGGGTGGTCTGGTGGGTTGGTTGCAACTTACCCAACTGTTTGACCTGGTTGTCCCTGGCTTTCTTGCGGTGGCGTTATTCATTGCTGTTTCCTATGCGCTGGAGGTCTGGCGGGGTGGAGATGCAGGGCTGACAACAGAATTTGCATTGCTCATTGCCTTTGTTCTGGGTGTGGTTGCGGGTGCAGGATACTGGTTGGCCGCGGCAGGGGTGTCGGCCACGGTTGCCCTTGTTCTGGGTCTGAAAACACGCATTCACAGGGCTGTGGCGGCACTCAATCAATCGGAGCTGATAGCAACGCTGCAGTTACTGCTGCTGGCTGTTTTGATTGTACCGTTGTTACCGGATCACGGTGTTTTTGGACTGGCTGATTTTAATCCGCGCATGATCGGTTATCTCACGCTGTTAATTTTGGCCATATCCTACCTGGGTTATTTCAGTTTGCAGGTGTTGGGTCATCGCAGAGGAACTCTACTGGCCGCATTGCTTGGTGGATTGGCTGCTTCGACAGCTGTTACATTGAGTTTTTCGCGGTTAGCCCGGGACAACCTTTCCGTAAACCGACAGTTGAGCGCGGGTGTCTGCATAGCGTGTGCTGTTATGGTGCCACGATTACTACTTGTGGTTGGATTGGTGTCCCCATCATTGATCGGGCCCCTGGCGCTGACGATCTGGCCACTGTTTCTGGTACCACTATTGAGTGGCCTGTTTCATTTTCGTCGCATAGCGCATCAAACAGCCGGTTCGCATTTGAAATTAACCAATCCGCTGTCGATAAGCACTGCCTTTGGGTTTGCGCTCCTGCTTGCTGCGATGTTCATTGCCGTTCCTTTAGTGGAAAAGTGGGGAGGTCCCACCGGCCTGTATGTTCTAGCAGCTGTTTCAGGTATGACCGATGTAGATGCTATTTCACTGTCGCTGGCCGGAAGAGTGGGCGCTGCCAATGATTTATCTGGTGAACTGGTCGATGCGATTGTGATTGCAGTGACTTCAAACAGCCTTTTTAAAGCCGGTCTCGCCTGGATCGTATCTGCCGGAGAATTGCGAAATACAGCGCTGGTGCTGGCGTGCAGCGCTCTTCTGACCTTGATATTGCTTGCCTTATGAATCTCTTCTGCCGAAGATTTTCCTCGTCTGCGGGCATTCCCATCTCCAGCAGCGGAAATTGCGTATATAGGAAAACAGGTTGAACTCCTATGCTGATTAAACAGGCAGTTATGGTGGTGTATAGGTTTGCTAGAAAAGCGGAGAGCTTCGAATATACAAACTGGAGATGCTTATTCGATGCTGGCGAATTTCTCTGGTATTGCGTATCGCAGCATTGGCAATTTACAAGGCGCCATGCAGTTTGTCAGTCAAGGTGCTGAAGCGCTGTGTGGTTACAAAGACACCGCTCTGCTTGCAAGCGAACCGGATTGGGTTGACCTGATTCACCCAGAGGATCGACCGCGTGTCCAGGCGCTACGTCAGGACGCGATAGAGGCGGGCGAGCGTTTTGAATTGCAATACAGAATCTCTAATCATGCAGGACAAACTCTGTGGGTATCGGAGCAAGGGTTAGCTGGATCTACTGATGACGGTGATGCGATCGTTGAAGGATTTATCAGTGATATTACGCAGAGAATAGCTTGTGAGGAGCAACTGCGACTGCAGCAGGAAGAGATGGCTCATGCAGACAGGCTCAGTATCCTTGGCGAAATGATGGCTGGTGTTGCTCATGAAATCAATCAACCCCTGACCGCTGTCTCCACTTATGCACAATCGTGCCTGCGCTTTATTGACCCTGAGAATAAAAGACCGGATCGGCTGCGCGAAGCGCTGACAAAAATGATCAGTGAAATTCAGCGTGCAGGTTCAGTTGTGCAGAGGATTCGCGACTTTGCCTCCGAACGGGTCAGCGAAAATGAACGCATCGACTGTAATGAACTGGTTGTGGAAGCCAAACAACTGGCTGACGCCCAGGCACGGATGCGTGGCATTCGCCTCCAGGTGCAACCCGCGGCAGAGCCCGTTTATGTCTGGGGTGAACGTGTTGCGCTGCTACAGGTGCTGCTTCACTTGCTGCGTAACGCTTTTGAGGCGATAGATGAGGCTAATTCAGAAGCTCAAGTGAAACTCATCGTCAACAGGGTGGATGATGAGTCCGTGCAGATTGCGGTGGTTGATTGCGGCGCAGGTGTTGCGGGGCTTGAACTGGATGATCTGTTTCGCCCATTTGCGACACAAAAACAAGAACGTCTTGGGTTGGGTTTGACAACCAGTCGCGCTATAGCGACCTCTCACGGCGGGCGGCTTGCTTATCATAACAATCAGAACCAGGGTGCAACTTTTTACCTCATGCTGCCGCTGAGCAACGCACGAAACCCGGAGTTTCAGCCGCAGCCATTAGAGGACAGGAATGTAACGTGATACAGACAGGGGAACAATCATGAGTAGTGATCAGGTCGTAGTTGTTGTTGATGATGATCCTGGTGTGCGAGATTCGTTAAGTATGTTGTTAGATTCGGTTGGGTTGAATCATCGTTTGTACGCCAATGCAAAAGACTTTCTTGACGAGGTGAGTGACATTCCGGGTGGGTGTTTGGTTTTAGACATTCGTATGCCGGGAATGAGCGGGTTGGAGTTGCAGAGTGAGTTGCGTGCGCGAAATATCCTTTTGCCCATTATCTTCATAACCGGACATGGTGACATTGGCATGGCGGTCAAAGCCATGCGCCTTGGTGCGCTTGATTTCATCACCAAGCCCTATCATGAACAGCACCTGTTAGACCGTATTCACGAAGCGCTGGCGTATGAAAACAACAGCAGAAAACAGTTGATTGAACACGATGAGCTGGTCAAGCGAATCAGTGCTCTGTCGGAAAGGGAAACGGAAGTATTTGAGCGTGTTGCCGCGGGTCAGGCCAACAAGTTCATCGCTTATGATCTGGGTATCAGCGAGAGAACCGTGGAAGTGCATAGAGCGCAGATCATGAAGAAGCTTGGTGCGCGCACATTGGCGGAAGTGGTCCGCATTCGCCTTGAGTCGCAGCGTCCTGTTTCCGAACCCGTTGTTGCTCAGTCACGTTCCGAAGCGTATTAAACGCTGCGGTTTCTTCCAACGCATCCGGGATCTGAAGTGGAAGGCTGCGTAGCAACGGTATATGTGATTGAACCGGATGCAGCCATACGCGATGCAATGCAGACATTGCTGAGCGCGTTTGAGGTGCCCGTACTGACTTATGCGGTGCCTGAAGAATTCATGTCCACTCTTTCAAGCGATATCAGTGGCTGCGTATTATGTGAGGCTTTGTTGCCAACAGGCAGTGGCCTGCAGGTTGCCAGAGATTTGCGGGAAATGGGTCATGAGATCCCGCTGATACTGTTAGTTGAAAAACGTAATGCGCAGATTATTGACGCCGCCCGCGACGCGGGTGTGCAGACCGTACTGGAAAAACCGTTAATCTACGATGAACTGATGCTGGCGCTTGAGGAAATAGGAGAATCAGCCTGGCCAGGGTTAAGTGCAGCGCGCGGAGTCGAAGCAAAGCTTAGCAGCGGCACAGCTGTACACATACGCCCCATGATGCCCAATGGCAGTGCGGGTGAGGACGCGCCTGTTGTTTATTTTTCAGCGCCTGCATGGCCGCAGAATTTAAAGGGATCTCTCAAGCAACCCCATAACAGATTGCTTAACAATTTTTCTGACATCCACTATCCGAATAATTTTGCCCTGGTGGCGATGGTCGAAAGTGCAACTGGCGTGGAAGAGGTAGGGTTGGCTCGCTATGTGGCGACGCCAAACCAGCGCGCAGAATTTGCGATTGCTGTGACAGACGCCTGGCAGCGGCAGGGTGTGGCGAGTGTTTTGTTACGGCACTTACTGCAATGTGCTGAGAAAGCCGGCATTCGAAACTTCTCCGGCCTGATAAGACGTGATAATCAGGCGATGCTGGCTTTGGCACGTAAATGTTTGTTTACGCTTCGCGCAGATAAGGACAAACCCGATATTGTAGTTGCCACAAAAAAATTGGGGAAATAACGAATAGCTCTTGTTGGTCGCGATAAATAAGCTGCTTGTCACGCTATTTACTGTTAGTTAAGGAGATGAAGTTATGGAGCTTAAGCCTTGGCGTCCGCTGCAGGACGTAGATGATCTATTCAGTCGCTACACCCGGCTGCTCAATAATCGTTTACCCGCTATGTTCGATGAGAATGGTAACGGTCGTGATCAATGGGCGCCGAGTGCAGATATCAGCGAAACCAAAAAGGAATATCTGATCAAGGCGGATTTACCCGATGTAGAAAAGTCTGATATCCATGTCTGTGTAGACAATGGTCGGCTTGTTATAGAAGGCGAACGTAAGCATCGGGAAGAAGAAAAAGATGAGACAGTGCACCGGATCGAAAGCTTCTACGGTAAATTTTATCGTTCTTTTTCGCTGCCAGACAATGTCGATACCGCGAACATAAAAGCAGATTGTCGTAAAGGTGTGCTGCGTGTGCATGTGCCGAAAATCGAAGCAGCCAAACCGAAACCAGCCATTGAGGTTAAGGTCACCTGATAACAGCCAGTTTCTGTAATCAAGATGCCGGCCACATTCGTATCTGTTAG
>CBDUMB010000046.1:0-11830 GCA_965368205.1 uncultured Pseudomonadaceae bacterium
GCCATAAAGCCTGCACCCTGCTCGTGGCGGGCGGTAACATGTGAAATAGAGGAATCCGGAAGGTAACGATAGAGCTCGATGTTATGGTTGCCAGGCACACCAAAAACAGTGTCTACACCAGCATGCTGCAACACATCGAGAATCGCTTCGGCCAATCGCTGCATAAGTCGTGACCAACTTAAGGCGTCGACTGTCTGATGCAGGACAGGACTAACTGCATAGCTGATTTACCCGTAGCAGCCTGACCACCAGAAAATGGTGGGTCGTCTGGGATTCGAACC
Organism: uncultured Pseudomonadaceae bacterium; assembly: GCA_965368205.1. Lineage (GTDB taxonomy): Bacteria > Pseudomonadota > Gammaproteobacteria > Pseudomonadales > Azotimanducaceae > UBA4421. The sequence continues at coordinate 282 of CBDUMB010000046.1, forward strand.
CAGGACCAACGAGTTAAAAGCCCGGTGCTCTACCAACTGAGCTAACGACCCGGCGCATTGGGAAAATCAAGGCCGCGCACTTTACATATTTGCAGGGAAAAATGGAAGCCAAAAGAACGCTTGCGGAAGATAAAGCTGCGCTAGCGATAGCGGGTAGGGTCTGCTACCCCGGCAGCTGCAAACCCCTGCTGGCGAATTCGACAGCTGTCACAGACGCCGCACGCAGCACCCTCAGCATCAGCCTGATAGCAGGAGACGGTGGCTGCATAGTCAACCCCCAGTGCAACCCCGGCAGAAATGATCTGCGCCTTGGTCAGATCGATCAGGGGCGTATGAATCGTAATTTTCTGCCCTTCCACACCCGCTTTGGTGGCCAGATTGGCCATTTGCTCAAAAGCCTGGATAAACTGCGGGCGGCAGTCTGGATAGCCGGAATAGTCCACCGCATTCACGCCGATGAAGATGTCATGGGCATCCAACACTTCAGCCCATGCCAGCGCCAGCGACAGGAACACCGTATTACGCGCGGGCACATAGGTGATTGGGATGCCTGCGGGCGCATCGGTTGGCACAGCGATGCTCGCATCGGTTAGCGCAGATCCACCAAACGCACTGAGATCAATATCCAGCACTTTATGTTGTTGCGCCAGTTGAGCCACTTTTTTAGCGGCATTGAGCTCGGATACCGAGCGCTGATTATAGTTAAACGATAATGCGTAACAGCTGTAACCCTGGGCGGCCGCCATGGCCAGGACGGTGGCTGAATCCAGTCCACCTGATAACAACACCACGGCTTTTGAAATGTCTGTGCTCATCGCCCGGGTTCATCTCCCCACAACAGTTTGTGCAGCTGCAACTGCATACGCACAGGTTTTTTATCCTGCACAATCCAGTTGGCAAGATCAGTGGGATTGAGCTGCTCAAAGCTGGGTGAAAACAACACTTCGGCTACGCGCTCATAAAGGTCGTGTTCGTCACACTTGAGTTTTGCCCACTCGTAGTCCTGCCGGTCGCAGATAACAAACTTCACCTGATCTTGGGAATTCAGCGCGGCCATGTTTGACCATAAGTTGCGGTGCGATTCTGCTGACGCTGGCGTTTTAAGATCAACGACCTTGACTACTCTCGCGTCCACGTCATCAACAGCAAGCGCGCCACTGGTTTCCAGCGAAACGCTTAAACCGAGATCACATAACCCGGTCATCAGTTCATGCACGCCTGGCTGGGCAAGCGGTTCGCCCCCGGTCACGGTGACATGTTTAACGCCGTGGCTGATGACCTCGTCCATCACATCTTTGATGGCGATGATGCGACCGCCGGAAAAGGCATAGGCACTGTCGCAGTAGGTACAACGCAGGGGGCAGCCCGTGAGTCGAACAAATACGGTGGGTAAACCCACAGTATTTGCCTCACCCTGCAGGGAAAGGAAAATTTCGGTAATGCGAAGAGAAGCAACAGCTTCAGCAGCCTGACTCACTGTTTTAACGCTGCAGTTCTGCCGCGTACTTCTGCGCCAGGCCTGCTGCTGGACTGTTTGGGTGTTGCTGCTGGACCCGCTGCAGATAGTCCAACGCGCTTTGCTTATCGCCTAGATTGTCGTACACCACACCCAACTTATACAGGGCGTCAGGTGCTTTCTGATGATCCGGATAAAGATTGACAACCTGCGCAAACGCCTGGCGTGCCAGCTCCGGCTCGAGGTTACCGACAAGGTGCAGTTCGCCGATCCAGTAATATGCGTTTGGCGTAAACTGACCGTTAGGATACGTTTCAATCAGACGCTGAAAACCCACCATAGAGGCATCAAAGTCGCGCGCCCGCATGGCTTCAAAAGCTTGTGTGTAGGCGTCTCTTTCACTCAGGTTGGTGGGACTGCTACCTGCGGTTATTGATTCAGGCGTGGACGTTACCGGCCCAGGTGCTGGCTGTTTTTCGGTAATCGCCATGACGCGACGATCCAGATCGAGATACTGCTCTTTCTGATCGCGTTGCAGGCGGTTCACCAGATAGGTTTGTTCCTCAACCTGACCACGCAGGTCCTGAATCTCCTGCTGCAGCACCTGCAGTTGATAAAAAAGTTCGCTCAGCTGACCTGAGCTTGCTGCACCGGTCTTTTGACCGGTACTGGAGTTTTGACCGAGACTGGTCTGCCCGACTGTATAGGCCGATTCCGCAGTCGCAGCCAATGAACCGTCGCTGTTATACGACGGTTCAATTGTTGGCGGAATATCAAGACTCCGGGCGCGATCATCACGGCTTTCAGGCTCGGGACTGATAGACAGATCTGCTTGCACCCCGCGACTTGAATCTTCCACAGACTCTTCGATAGGCACAGCAGCGTGTATAGCCGGTGCAAAAGTATGCGCAGCCAGGGCTGCACATACTAAAAACACGTTGGCGTGAAGTGTCTGCCGAAAAATATTCACAGCCCGGATTACCTCAATAAAGTCTAGCGATAAACCATAACCGCACGACGGTTACGTTCCCAGGATGCTTCCGTGTGACCAGGATCAGCTGGCTGCTCTTCACCATAGCTTACCGTCTCAATCTGACGTGCTGACACACCGGCTGAAAGCAGGAAGCTGCGAATTGAGTCTGCGCGACGCTCACCTAGAGCCAGGTTGTATTCGCGGGTACCACGCTCATCACAGTGGCCTTCAAGCACAATGCTGCGATTACTGTTACGGCGCAGAACCTGAGCATGTAACTCTAATGCTGCTAAATCACTGGGCTTCAACACCGCACGATCGTACGCAAAGTAAAAGGTGCGTGTCAGTGGACGACCATCAGGACCAATCGCGTTACCAGCGCTGTCGAAATCTGCCAGTTCGGGTTCAGGTTCAGGCTGAGGTACAGGCTGGGGTGCAGGCTGTTCGATCGGTTCAGGCTCGGGTACTGGCTCAGTTGACGTGCTGGAACAACCAGCCATCAGTAGGGCAGCTAACACCAGTGTCATCAAACTGGGGAAGCGGGGTGATTGCATCTGCATCAAGTTCTCCTTTGGTTGCACAAGGCAACATTTTAATGTGCTGACGAGAATTGCTCCTGGTCAGCTTGTTAAGCTCTCTTTTCGAGATCTACTTTTAAGTAATACTTTTCAGTTCTAAGTTCTAAGTTTTACTTTTGCTCAGCCGTCTAAAAACGGCGACCAAGCGGGTTCTCTTACATCGCCAGACGACGAAGGTAAGCGATACTTCACGCTGCCATCGATCGACACCACCGCAAGTATACCCCGACCCCTGTCCTGAGTGGCATATATGAGCATCGTGCCATTTGGCGCAAGCGATGGCGACTCATCTAAGTCTGTTTGCGTCAAAACCTGCAAATTGTCGCGTTCCAGGTCTTGCCATGCAATATGGAATACGCCATTTGTCCGGTGTACAAAAACCAGATGCTTACCGTCGGGCAGTAATCTGGCGCGCGCATTATAGTCACCACGAAACGTAAGTCTCTCTAAAAGATTAGTAGATAGGTCCAGTTGATAAATTTGTGGTCTACCGCCGCGGTCAGAGGTGAAAATAATGCTGCGGCCATCCGGCGACCAGCTCGGTTCAGTATCAATTGCATGGTGCCTGGTGATCTGACGCAGGGATTTGGTAGCCAGATCCATAATGAAAATTTCCGGATCACCATCTTTTGACAAGACCATTGCCAGTTGTCGGCCATCTGGCGAGAACACTGGCGCACTGTTGATGCCGCGGAAATTTGTCAGGCGTTCTCTATAAGGCCCGTCGACATCCTGGATGACAATGCTTGGACGACCTGTTTCAAAAGTTACATAGACCACACGTTTGCCATCCGGTGCCCAACTGGCAGACATGATCGGTTCCCGTGAGCTGAAAAGCGTACGCGATCGCTCGCCATCCGAATCCGCTATTTCCAGTTGGTAAACCGCATCTGGGCTACCCGCATTGCGCGCCAGCACGTACATGATTTTCGTCGAGAAAGCGCCCCGAATACCGGTGACCTCTTCATAAATCGCATCAGCAATCTGATGTGATACGTCGCGCCACTGACTGCGAGCCACAGAGTAGCGACGGCTCAGCATAAGGCGCTCACCCAGCACATCGTATAACTCGAACTCGACCGCAATGCGGCCATCAGCGTCGACACGCGCGTTACCAATCACCAGATAGGCGGACTTCAGAATACGCCAATCACGGAAAAACACAGTCGCGCGACTGCTTGGGTAGGACAGCATGTTTTCCGATGCAAGGGGATCAAACTGACCACTGCGGGCAAGATCAAAACCAACAATATCGGCAATGTTTGTCTCGCTCATGAGACTCGGATCCATTTTGAACGGCACGATTGCCACGCGAATGGGCTCATCAACCCCACGATCGATAATGATCGTATCGAGAGAGCCGGCAGCGAATGTTGCGTTACTGACCAGCAGACTGACACACACCGAAAACAAAACAACTAACACAAATGATATTTTTTGCATGATATTAGCCCGCAGCCCATCCGTCGAAACGGATAACTACCTCAATAAATCCTCTGGTTGAAACAAAAAGTAAAACTGACGGAAATTCTCTTCAAAAATAGCGTTATCCTGTGGCACCTCAAAACGCTTGGCGCGGCGTACCGCTTGCTCTGCTGAACGATCAAACGCTGTACTGCCTGAAGATTCAACAACGCTAACCGCTACGACCTCGCCGGTTGGAATGAGTTCAACCAGAAGTTTCGCCGACATGCCATTACGTGCACTGGGCGGGCGTGACCAGTTCTGCCGCACCAGCTCGTAGATGCCAAGCTGATAGGACTGCGCCACCATTTCCGCCGTGCCGGCCTGCAGATTGGCAGATTCAGTTGAAATAGCCTGCTCCAGCGATGACTGAGCGAGTTCGTTGAGTCGTTGCTGGCGCTCCAGTCGTTCGCGTTCCTGTTCCGCCAGGCGGTCCGCTTTTTCCTGCGCCTGTTTCTGCTTCAGGGCCTCGGCTTTTCTTTTTTCCGCCAGCGATGGATCTGCTTTTGGCTGACTGACGGGTTTAGGTTGGGCTGCAGGCGCCGGCTGTACCGCAGGTTTGCTGATCGGCACAGGTGCTGGTCTGGCTTTCGGCTCCAATACCAAAAGATTGGCCATAACGGCTTGCGGGCGAATCACATTGAGCTGCTTCTGTTCCGGCGTCCAGCCGCTGTAAAGCGCCCAGGCAGCAATGCCATGCAGACCAAGGGCAAGCATCAGAGGCGCGCTATATTGGCGTAACCAATACACCTCAGCCCCCTAGAGTCGGTGGGTCGGTAATTAACCCCACGCTTTTCGCCCCCGCTTTTTGAAGAACAGTCATCACACCCACAACATTGCCATAATCTAACGTATGGTCTGCTTTTATATAAACCGGCACGTCATCGCGTGCTCTTAGAATTTTTCCAGCCTGCTCTTCCAGAGAAAAGACGGTCACCCGGGTACCTTCATCATCCGCGTCGAGCATGCCGAGGTTCATGAAGATGGCACCGTCTGCACGCATTGAGACCACCAGCGGATCTTCAACTGAATCATCAATGCTTTCCGAAGGCGCCTCGGGCAAGTCGACAACCACACCCTGAGTAAGCAGCGGCGCGGTGGCCATGAAAATAACCAGCAGCACAAGCATCACGTCGATATAAGGCACAACGTTGATTTCAGACATCGGTTTACGACGGGCAGCCATGTCTAGCTCTCTTCTATGCGCGTATGCGCTGCACGGTGCAGAATCGTAGACACTTCATCGGCAAAAGCTTCGTAACGTTTCATCAGAATTTCTACCCGGGCAGAAAAGCGATTGTAGGCAATCACCGCGGGGATAGCCGCAAACAAACCCATCGCGGTCGCCACCAGGGCTTCAGAAATGCCTGGCGCAACGGATGCCAACGTTGCCTGGCTCATGTTCGCCAGTGAGCGGAAAGAATTCATGATGCCCCAGACCGTACCAAACAAACCTACATATGGGCTGGTGGATCCTACCGTGGCGAGAAAGGGTAAGTGGGTTTCAAGACGCGCTTCCTCACGGTTCACCGCAACCCGCATGGAGCGTTGAACGCCCTGCATAATCGCTTCAGCATCAACCCCGGCCTGCTCAGATAGGCGCGTGTATTCGCGAAACCCTGAAGCAAAGATGTTTTCAATGCCGTTAAGACTGTCTTCGCGCTCGAGTTCAACAAAAAACTTGCGCAAATCGATGCCTGACCAGAAATGTTCTTCAAAATCTTCCACTTCAGCCTGGGCGCGGCGGAGAAAAAACCAACGCTGGAAGATCATCATCCACGACACCACGGACGCCAGCACCAGCAGCGCCATAACGCCCTGAACCAACAGGCTGGCATTCGAGATGAGTTCAAAAATAGAAAGCTGTTCCGCCACTGATTACTCCTTTAATCCAACGACATGCGGCTCTGGGTCGTTTGCGCTGGAGGCAGTTTATCCTCTCCAGGCGGTGTTATGCCAAAGTGCTGATAACATTTGGCTGTCGCCACCCGACCCCGCGGCGTGCGCATGATATACCCTTGTTGAATTAAATAGGGCTCAATCACATCTTCGATGGTGTCTTTCTCTTCACTCACCGCCGCGGCCACTGATTCCAGCCCGACCGGTCCACCACCAAACTTATCCAGGATGGCAGACAGCAGGCGACGATCCATTAGATCAAAACCCTGTTTATCCACTTTCAACAGGTTGAGCGCGTCATCCGCAATTTCGGCGGTGACCAGGCCGTTGCCTTTGACCTGAGCAAAATCTCTGACTCGGCGCAGCAAACGGTTAGCTATGCGGGGGGTGCCGCGACTTCGGCGTGCGATTTCCGCAGCGCCTGCGAGGTCTGTCTGCAGCTCAAGTTTGGCCGCGGAGCGCGTCACTATCTGGGTTAACTCTTCCACGGTATAAAATTCCAGACGCTGCACAATACCAAAGCGATCGCGCAGCGGGCTGGTCAACAGACCAGCCCTGGTTGTCGCGCCAACCAGAGTAAATGGTGGCAGATCCAACTTCAGCGAGCGTGCAGCAGGGCCTTCACCAATTAATATATCCAGCTGAAAGTCTTCCATGGCCGGATACAGGATCTCTTCTACCACCGGCGACAGGCGATGAATCTCATCCACAAATAAAACATCACCTTCGTCCAGATTGGTCAGCATCGCTGCCAGATCGCCCGGTTTTTCCAATACCGGTCCCGAGGTGGACTTGATAGTCCCATGCATTTCTCTGGCAATAATATTCGCCAGCGTTGTTTTACCAAGCCCGGGAGGGCCGAAAATCAACGTGTGATCCAATGCTTCACCCCGACCTCTGGCAGCGCGGATAAAGATGTCCATCTGCTCTTTTACCGCACTCTGACCGATATATTCACTCAGACTGACCGGACGCAGGGCATGGTCTTGGCGCTTTTCTCCGGGTTCAGAGTGACCAGATATCAGGCGATCGGGCTCAATACTCATGACGCACCTGACGACTGTACAAAACCGCGCAGAGCGAGCCGCACCAGAGTTTCCGCACTGGGTTGTTCCTGGGTGGCCTGTTGGCTGGCAGCCGCCACTGCACGTTGTGCTTCCGCAGGCCGATAGCCAAGCGCAATCAATGCATCCTCTGCCTCCCCTACCTGGCTGTGCGCGCTTGGCGTGAAGGCGCCATCAGCGTTGACCACAGAAGCAGGCACTGAGCCATTCCGGGTCAACTGGTCGATTCTGCTTTTTAACTCAACCATTAACCGCTCCGCGGTTTTACGACCTACGCCCGGCACTTTGGTTAATACGGACACGTTGTTATCCCGTACGGCAACACCCAGAGTGTGTGGGTCCAGGGCAGAAATCAACGCCAGCCCGAGCTTGGGCCCAACGCCGTTGATTTTGATAAACGCACGAAAAAGGTCACGTTCATGCTTATTGGCGAATCCAAACAGGAGCTGTGCGTCTTCACGAACGACAAAGTGTGTGAACAGAGTTAATGCCGTTCCCGTCTGGGGCGCAGCCTGCAGTACGTTCGCAGAGACCTCTACCTCGTAAGCAACGCCTGCCACATCTACCAGCAAATGTGTTGCATCCAGCTCGATGAGCTTACCTGTGATCCTGCCAATCAAGATATCTGACCTGTTCGTTCTAGTGCTTAAAGGCCGCAGTATTGACGTGGCACACTGCAATGGCAAGCGCGTCTGCCGCATCTGCCTGAGGCAGGCCGGAGAGCTGCAGCAGGGCTTGCACCATATGCTGTACCTGGGCCTTGTTAGCGCGACCGGTACCGACGACGGCCAGCTTGACCTGCCGCGCCGCATATTCATAAACCGGTAACTCCGCCGCCACTGCCGCCGCGATGGCCACACCTCTTGCCTGGCCAAGCTTTAAAGCCGACTGAGGGTTACGCGCCACAAACACATTTTCGATGGCAAACTCATCAGGCTGATACTGATCGATCAGTTCTTTTACACCAGTGTAGATTTGACCCAGACGGGCTGGCAGATTGGTTCCCGCGGTGCGAATGCAGCCGCTGGCACAATAGGTTGTGTTGCGACCCTGCACCCGGATCAAACCATATCCGGTGACAACCGAGCCGGGATCTATACCCAGCACACAGCGACTGTGTGCCGGCGAGTTACGCACCGGGATCAGTCGTAAGCAGTGTCAGGAAAGTCGCCATTGCTGTACACCTCCTGCACATCGTCAAGCTCTTCCAATGCATCCAGCAAACGCAGCACTTTCTGAGCCAGTTCTTCATCACAGTCAGTTGTCGTCGAAGCCACCATCGTTACTTCGTTATGATCGGGTGACAGCCCCGCTTGCGTCAGCGCGGTGACCACATCAGAGAGGTTTTCCCAGGGCGTTGTGACGGACAGTGCACCATCCTCTTCTGCTTCGATATCTTCCGCACCGGCTTCCAGCGCCACTTCCATCACCTGCTCCTCATCAGCGCCCGGGGCGAAGTTGATGATGCCTTGTTTCGTGAAAAGATAAGCTACAGACCCATCCGTACCCAGGTTACCGCCGGCTTTACTGAAGGCATGACGTACTTCTGCAACGGTACGATTTCGATTGTCGGTCATCGCCTCAACCAATATGGCAACACCGCCCGGGCCGTAACCCTCGTAGACCAGTTCTTCGACGTCACTGCCTTCACCGTCACCAGCACCACGCGCTATCGCACGTTCAATGGTGTCTTTCGGCATATTTGCAGCCAACGCTTTGTCGACTGCAGCACGTAACCTTGGGTTATCCGCAACTTCACCCCCGCCTAAACGGGCAGCGACAGTCACTTCACGAATAATTTTGGTGTAAAGCTTGCCTCTTTTTTTGTCCTGGGCGGCTTTGCGATGTTTGATGTTCGCCCATTTACTGTGACCTGCCATGTTGGTTGCAACACCTCGTTCGATATTTTGCTTTATTCAGACCAATCGCTGTATTCAGACTGCAGTTTGAGTCGGTTTCCTGACCCGTATATGCAGATCCCGCAGCTGATGTTCATCTACCTCATTAGGCGCTGACATCATCAGACAGGCTGCCGTCTGGGTTTTCGGAAAGGCAATGACATCACGAATAGATTCCGTCTGGGTCATCAGCATCACCAGGCGATCAAGACCAAACGCAATGCCACCGTGTGGCGGACAGCCATACTGCAGCGCATCAAGGAGAAACCCAAATTTAGCCTGAGCTTCCTGACCCATCTGCAGCGCTTTAAATACCGCCGCCTGCATCTGCTGGTCGTGTATCCGCAATGAACCACCACCAATTTCGGAACCGTTAACCACCACATCATATGCTGCAGCGTAAGCCTTTAACGGCTGCGCCAGCAATTCTTCAGGCGTGCACGTGGGTTGTGTGAAGGGGTGATGTTCCGCACCCAGAGTGCCGTCTTTATTTGCGGCAAACATTGGAAAGTTGACTACCCAACAGGGCGCATAACCCGAACCGATGATATCCATACGCTCACCCAGTTCGTTACGCAGCGCACCCATGGAGTCGTTCACAACTTTCGCCTGATCCGCACCAAAAAAGACCACATCACCATCTTCAGCACCAACACGCTCGAGAATGGCAGCGGTTACCTCCTCGGGAAGAAATTTCAGAATCGGTGACTGCAGGCCGTCATAGCCCGCTGTCAGATCATTTATTTTTATGTACGCAAGTCCCTTCGCGCCATACCGTCCGACAAACTCTGTGAGTTCATCAATTACCCTGCGCGGCAGTGCAGCTGCGCCCGGCGCTCGCAGGGCAACCACGCGTCCCTGCGCATCGTTAGCGGGTCCGCTGAAAACTTTAAACTCAACATCCTGCAGCAGATCTGCAATGTCGGTCAGGCGCAGCGGGTTGCGCAGGTCTGGCCGATCACTGCCAAAATCACGCATCGCATCATCCCAGCTGAGTACGGGGAATTCGCCAAGATCGATGTCCAGCAGATCTGAAAACAAGCCACGCAACAGCCCTTCAGTCAATTCCATGACCTGTTGCTGACTGATAAACGACGCTTCGATGTCAATCTGTGTAAATTCCGGCTGCCGGTCAGCGCGCAGGTCTTCATCACGATAACAGCGGGCTATCTGGTAGTACTTGTCCATACCGGACATCATCAGCAACTGTTTATAAACCTGTGGCGATTGTGGCAAAGCAAAGAACTGACCCGGATGCGTGCGGCTGGGTACCAGATAGTCCCGCGCACCTTCAGGTGTTGCACGAGACAAAGTTGGCGTTTCCACCTCCCAATAACCATTTTCTTCGAGGTAACGACGCGTTTGGCTTGCAATCGCTGCCCGCATGCGCATGCGGTTCTGCATTTCCGGCCGGCGCAGATCCATGTATCGATAACGCAGGCGCACATCTTCACCCGCCTCAGAATGCTGATCCAATTGAAACGGCGGAGTTTGTGCGACGTTAAGAATTTCCAGTTCCAGACCAAGGATTTCAATCTCGCCGGTGGTCATATCAGGATTGACGGTACCTTCAGGGCGGGCGCGAACACGACCTTTCGCACGCAGAACATATTCATTACGCACACTATCAGCCAGCGCAAAACTCTCTACCGTATCCGGGTCGTAAACGACCTGAACAATCCCGGTTCGGTCGCGCAGATCAAGAAAGATCACACCTCCGTGGTCGCGGCGCCGATGCACCCAACCACAGACTGCCACCTCGGCACCAACCTTCGACGCATTGATCTCTCCACAATAATCACTACGCATAGTGCTTTTTCCCGTAAATTCTAATTTGTCCGCACGGCGGGCTGATAATTTGCCCACTGGCGTGGACTGATATTTTGCCCACGTATTGTGGGCTGATTGTGCGCCTTCTTAAAGGCGCGAGTTATAACGATTGCGCCTACGCACTGTCCGAAGAGCCGGATGAACCCGATTTGCTGGTGTCTGCACCACCACTGCTCGAACCACCCGCGTCTGATGAACCAGAGCTCGACGTAGTACTAGTGCTTTCCGAGCCGGACACATTCTTTTTCTTGCCGGATTTAAAGTCTGTCTCGTACCAACCACCGCCTTTAAGACGAAAGCCGGCAGCCGATATACGCTTGATCAAACTGTCTTTGTTACAGTTTGGGCAGGTTTTTAACGGGTCTTCGCTGAGTTTCTGCATGGCTT
>CBDUMB010000047.1:0-11780 GCA_965368205.1 uncultured Pseudomonadaceae bacterium
GATGCAGAGGATAAAGGGCTACTGCCAGGATCAACCCCAGACCAGCAACGCTGGCAAATGGCGCAAAGACCTGAGCGCATAAAACCAGGATCACCGCGATCAGACCGAAGCGGATCAAACCTTCTACAATATGGGACGAATCGGGTTCTGCAGGTGATGTATCGGATTGCGGCATTCTTGGGTCCTTGTCATTTTCTCGGCGTAGCTGTAGCGGCGAATTAAACCACAATAACCGGCGATTTTGATCCCACGATCACTACTCCGCCGCCTGCCAGTTTAATCGCCGAAACTATCCGACATAAGACTCACCCTCACGCAATAATGCGTACCGGCATCTTTGCATAGCCAGTGACAAAATTAGACTCAACCCGCTCAACTTCACCAACAATCTCAATACGCTGCCAGCGCTTGAGAATTTCTTCCCACAGAATCCGCATCTGCATTTCAGCCAGGCGCATGCCCAGACAGCGATGCAGGCCAAAGCCGAAGGAGATGGTGCTGCGCGCATTCTTGCGAGTGATGTCGAACGCATCTGCGTTGGCAAACACCGACTCATCGCGATTGCCCGAGTAATACCACATCACAACCTTGTCGCCTTTTTTAACCGGCTGTGCGCCAATATTGGTATCCACCACCGCAGTGCGGCGCATGTGTGACAAAGGCGTCTGCCAGCGCACAACTTCAGACACCATGTTATTGATCAGTTCGGGGCGTGAGCGAAGCAATTCCAGTTGTTCAGGGTATTGATTGAAGGCATTGATACTCGCACTCATGGTATTTCGTGTGGTGTCGTTGCCACCCACAATCAACAGCATCAGGTTACCCAGAAACTGAGAATCGGGTTGATCCGCGGTCACTGCATCCTGGGCCAGCATGGTGACTAAATCAAAATTAGGTGGCCCGTCTCTGCGCGCCTCTTTAAGGCGTTTGAAATAGGTCAAACACTCCATCAGTTCCGCTATACGCTGTTCCTGACTGCCTACAATGGGTGAATCCGCTTCTGCCGTGGTGACATCAGACCAGCGCGTCAGCAGACGGCGGTCTTCAAACGGAAAGTCGAACAGAGACGCCAGCATCATGGTGGTCAGCTCAATGGAGACGCTGTCTACCCAATCAAATTCTTCACCCACCGGCAGTGCGTCGAGTAAGGTCTGGGTACGCCCTCGGATAAGCCCTTCAAAACTGGCCAGACTCCCCGGCGCGACAATTTTACTCACCGCTTTACGCTGCGGACCATGCTCAGGCGGATCCATGGTGATAAAGCTCTGTACAAAGAAATCGCCGTTCACATCACCAACAATGTCGTCATCAATCATGATGCCGCCATAGTGGGCGTCTGATGAAAATTCCTGATGATTCTTGTCCACCGCCATGATGTCTTTGTAGCGGGTCACCGACCAGAATGGACCGTAAGGGCTGTCTTTGCAGTAATGTACGGGTTGCTCTGCACGCATCTGCTTGAAAAAAGGCAGGATGCGTTCTTCGCTGAAATGTTTTGGATCTGCTGGGTTCAAGTCCGCCTGGGACTCGTTTTCAGACACTTGTATCGACTCGCTCATAACCCCGTTCTCCCAATCGAATTTATAGCCTGATAGAACCTAACACTTTTGTCTTGTTGATCCTAATAACGGTAGATATTTTTCTTGCCACAAAACATGCCGATGTTGTTGTGGCAGGCCTGCCGCTGCACTCAATCCAGCGCAATAAGCTTTACATCCACCTGCAAAGTTGCCTGAGCGTTACCGGCATAGCTGCCGGCCACCGGCGGTACGGTTTCAGGATGCCGGGCAACAGCCACCGCAATATGGTCACTGCCTACCCTGGTGCCCGTTGTTGAATCAAAACCACACCAGCCTGCGCCAGGCAAATACACTTCTGCCCAGGCATGTGTCGAAGCCGATGCATCAGGAAGATCAGGCGCATAAAGGTAGCCACTCACAAACCGGGCGGCAAAACCCAGATGACGACAACCTTCTAAGAAAAGTGTGGCGAGATCCCGGCAGGAGCCGGTACCAGAGGACAGCGTCTCGAAGGGGCGCTGCACACCGAATTCTTCCCGAACGTTGTACGTGATCTGATAGTTCACGGCTTTGTTTATTCGATCGATGAGTTCAAACGTATTCGGAGACTGCCCACCTACCCAGAACGATTTCACCCAGCCCCTGACTTCTTCGTCGGCCTGGGTAAATACGGGTTGCATGTACGGAAACAGTTCCGCCCTCTCCATAGCATCGTACTGGAAGGGGTAAGTCAGCGCGTCGATATCCAGTTCCACAATGGTCTGGTCATCGTCGTAGTGTTCAATGACAACTTCGCTACTGATTTTGAGATGATCACCCAGCCCTGAAAAGGTGGCGATGGCCACCGAATTACTCTGCGCATCACGATGCCAGAACAGTCTGTTTACGTTGGGGCTGACGTCCAACCTGGACGACTCAATCCTGATGTCGTGGCCGACACGAGGTCGCAGCAGCATTTTGTGCGCACCAAATGCCACTGGCGCTGAATATTTGTAAGTGGTTGTGTGTGCAATCTTTAATCTACGCATGGCGAGGCAGACTCTTTCCTTCGGTATCTAACTTTAGAGGAGTTGAACTGAAATAGATGCAGGTTTTACATATACTGTTGAGTCATCTGACACCGACAATTCAAACATGAAATCTGACGTCGACAAACTTCTGCAGAAAAACGAGCAGCTTAATCAACTGGATCTGGTGAAGGTTGTCAGCCACGTGCAGCGAGAAATAGAAGATGGCGCATGGGTCCTGAACACCCTCATGCTTGAAGGTTACGACGTTCCGTTCAAATATAAACGCCAGAAAAAATATCGAAGCCTGCAGGGTGCACCGGTCAACATCACTTACTACCCGCAGAATGAACAGGTTGCGGGTATGGATATCGAAGTGATGAAGGTTGTGCGCATCCGCAGGAGCTGACGGACCTGAACCTCCTGATAAACGATACCATCAGATATGTCTGACTACGATGTGATCATCCTCGGAGCAGGTGCCGCCGGGCTGATGTGCGCTTTCACCGCAGCCCAACGGGGACGCCGCGTTCTGGTGCTGGAGAAGTCCAACAAGGTCGGCAAAAAAATTCTCATGTCCGGTGGTGGCCGCTGTAACTTCACCAATTACTATGTCACTGCCGACAACTTCATCTGCAGCAATCCACATTTTGTCAAAGCGGCTCTGCAACGGTATACCGCATGGGATTTCATTCACCTTGTGGAGTCCCACGGCATCCCCTACGAGGAGCGCCAACACGGTCAGCTGTTCTGCCTCAATTCAGCCAAAGACATTGTCAAACTGCTGCTGGATGAATGCCAGAAAGTTGGTGTTGAAGTGCTCACCCACTGCAGCGTGTCAAAGTTAGAGGCTTCGGCAGAAGGCAGGGGTTATGACCTGACATTCAGTCGCGCTGACGCAGAGCATTCTTATCATTGCGATTCACTTGTGGTTGCAACCGGCGCTTTGTCCATACCGACTCTGGGCGGCAGTGATTTCGGATACAGGCTTGCACGTCAATTTGGTCTGGACCTGGTTGAACGACGGGCAGGACTGGTGCCGCTGATGTTCAATGATGCCGCTAAAGATCTATGCGAACGCTTATCAGGACTGGCGCTCGAGGTGGAAGTCACCTGCAATGGCCAGGCCTTTACTGAAAACATGCTGTTCACTCATCGTGGGTTAAGCGGACCGTCAATCCTGCAGATATCAAACTACTGGCATCCGGGTGAGGTCGTACTGGTTAACCTGTTACCGGACGTGGACGCAACCCAATGGTTGCTGGCAGCAAAAAATTCTCAGCCCGCAACTCATCTGAAGACCCTGCTGGGCCACGCGCTCGCCAAGTCCCTTGTGACAGAACTGATCATGCTGTTCTGGTCTGAGCTGGACGGCAAGCGCCTGGATAATATTGCGGACGCCCGGTTACGTCGTGTTGCAGAACAACTGCAGCATTGGTCCTGGAAACCGGCGGCCAGTGAGGGGTATCGAACGGCAGAGGTCACATTAGGCGGCGTTTCAACCGACGCCATCAGCTCCAAAACCATGGAGGCTCGTCAACACCCGGGTCTGTTTTTTATCGGCGAAGTGCTGGATGTGAGCGGTCATCTTGGCGGCTTCAACTTCCAGTGGGCCTGGTCATCCGGATACAGTGCAGGCCTGGCAGCCTAGATCGTCTTGTCAGATTAGGGTAAAAACCTGTATCAGTTGGAAACGATCAAACAGATTTAGATTCCATACATACAACCACATCAGTTGAGGATCGATTATGAGGCCACTTGAAGGCGTTACTGTCCTGGAATTTTCCACCATGATCACGGCGTCCTTTGCAGCCATGCAAATGTGCGAGCAAGGCGCCCGTGTGATTAAAGTTGAACCCTTGAATGCCGGCGATCCCCTTCGTTATATTGGCGCCTCCAAAGGCGGCATCTCTTCTTTGTTTGCCAACTGTAATCGCGGTAAAGAAGCGATTCGCGTCGACATCACAACAGACGCGGGCCAGGCATTGATCCGCGAGATGGTTCCGACTGTGGATGTGGTCATTCATAACTTCAGACCAGGTGTGATGGACAAACACGGTTTAGGCAGCGAGGCGCTACGCGCGCTGAACCCGAGATTGATCTATACCGCCATTTCAGGGTTCGGTAACGCCGGCCCGAAAAGCAATTCGCCCGCCTATGACCCTATCATCCAGGCACAATCCGGTATTACCGCAACCCAGGGCAAGGACGAACCGGCCTTCTTTCGCTCCCTGATATGCGACAAGATCACCGCATACACGGCTTGTCAGGCGGTAACCAGCGCCCTGTATCAACGTGAAAAAACTGGAGAAGGTCAACACATAGACTTATCCATGTTAGACGCCGCTTTGTTTTTTATCTTCCCCGACGGCTTCCAGAACCACACATTGCTGGATGAAGATGTTGCGCCGCAACCCATGCTCATCGACATTCTGTATGAGTTAAACATCACAAAAGACAGCGCCGTGACCATCTCCGCGGGTACCGCCGACCAACAGATGCGCTCACTCATTGCCATGGGCATGGAGCACCTGTTGGTCGATGAACGTTTTAACAGCATGGAGAAGCTGCTGGCCAATATTGATGTGTTCAAATCACTGGTTGCAGATGAGTATCTGAAGTACACCACCGACGAGGTGATCGCAAAAATGGAAGCAGCGGATGTCCCTTGTGCCCGTTGTCTCGATCGGGACGAGGTTCTGGCCCAGGCGCAACTGCAGGCGAACGGCTCCGTTGAGGTGATTGATCACCCGTTGATGGGGTCTATGCGAATTGTCAAAGCACCGCCACGCTTTGGTGGCAAGGTACTCGAACCGGGCGCGCCCAGCCCGGACCACGGCCAGCATACCCGAGAGGTACTAGCATCCTTCGCGGTAGACAATGACCGCATCGAAAAACTGATCAGCGACGGTGTCGCCAGCTAAAGCTAGTACCGGGTATTAACCTTTTAACCTTTAGTTACGAGTGCTAGCTGCGAATCAGGCGTCCTGGTCTTGCGCCGGTGTCGACGTCATCCAGACGCGTTGGCACCCCATTGATCAGTGTGGCCACGTAGCCTTTTGCGTCCTGCAGGATTCGGACGCCACCTGCCGGCAGGTCGTTGGCGATGCGCAAATCACCCAGGCGTAGGTTCGGATAATCAATGACATTAATGTCCGCCTTCATACCGGGTTTGATCAAACCGCGGTCAGTAAAGCCGAAGAGTTCAGCATTTTTTCGGGTAGCGCGATGAATGACGTGCGCCAGCGGTAACGTTGCGCCGCGGCTGCGGTCACGTGTCCAGTAGCTCAATTGATAGGTTGGATTCACCGCATCAAAAATCAGAGAAACATGTGCCCCGGCATCGGACAACCCGGTGACTGTGGCATCGTCCATCTGCATCTCACGCACTGCATCCAGGTTGTAGTCTGAATAGTTGGTGAAAAACACAATGACCATATTGTTTTCATCTTCAGTCAGATAGTCGTACAACCACGCTTCGGGTGTCTGATTGGTACTACCCGCCAGCGCCGCCACACTTTCTTCCTGCCGCGGCTCATAAGTACTGTCGCTTTTCAGAATGAAGGTGTTCGCCATGTTCAATTCAGCGTGACAGATACCAAATTCCATGGAGCCAACAGGAACGCCTGTGACGTCATTCTCCTCGCGCAGGATTGCGTTTTTTATATCCGGATTCTGCATGGCCTTGATACGTTCGTTGGCAGGCAGAGATTTCAGCTTCTGGTAAGACGGTTTCAACATCCAGTTGTGGTAGGTCTGCATGCTGAGTACCAGACCTGTGGGCCTGCTGCCCACTTGCGGAAACACCTGAGCGCCGTCTGCATTGCCTGCTTTGACCCGGTCGATGGCTTCTCGCCATTTATCCGACCAGTCATCTATCTGGAAAAGTGTAAAAGTGGCCGGTCTGCCACTTTGTTTACTGACCCGACTGATCAGGTCAATTTCCTGCTCCAGCGAGGTATGTTCACTGAACTCCGGGCGACCCGGGCCTAACGTGCTGGATGGAATAATCTGAAACAGACCTTTACCCGCGCGTTTAAGCGCCTGGGCGATGACCATCACCTCAGCATCGTTGGCAAAGGTGCCAGGAACAGGCTCGCCTTGAATTGAGCGGTGCCCGAGAATGCGGGAAGTAGAGAAACCAACAGCGCCGGCGCGCAGAGCTTCTTCAACAATATCACCCATTTGGGCAAGGTCGCCTTCGGTAGCCGCCTCGTTAGTGCGGCCTCTTTCCCCCATCACATAATTACGCACGGCGCCATGCGCCACCAGCGAAGAGATATTGAGGGCATACTCCCGACCGCTGAGAAAGTCGAGGTATTCAGGATAGGTTTGCCAGGCGCCCCAGGGCATGCCCTCATACAACGCCGTGCCGGGGATATCTTCCACCCCTTCCATCAGTTCAATCAGTGCTTGCTGGCCATCCGGAGCAACCGGCGCAAAACCAACCCCACAGTTACCCATGACGATGGTACCCACACCGTGACTGGCAGATGGGTTCATATCTGTATCCCAGGTCACCTGACCATCATAGTGGGTATGAATGTCGACCCAGGCAGGCGTCACGATGGCGCCATCTGCATCAATTTCGCGGTTCGCCTTACCTGCTGCGGCGTCACCCACGGCGGTAATAATGCCGTCTGTTACAGCAACGTCTGCGTGATAAGCGTCACCGCCGCTGCCGTCATATATCAGTCCGTTTTTGATCAGAATGTCGTGCATCATCAGTATCCTGCTAATTCAACGTAAACGAGCGCCGTTCGACGGCATGCGCTTCAATCTTAGGGCAAGCGGAAGTGCACTGGCAATATCACCCCGGCATTACGTTACACTTGCCCAGACTCAACCATGAGGCGCGTGATGATGACCACGATAACAGGGCCTTGGCGTCGACCCAGAAACACATCAGCAGACGAGAAAGGTGGCATCCACGACGATGACACCGCTCAGAACCTGGGCTTTCAGGGCGGCACTATCGCCGGCTCCATTCATATGGAGCAGTTTCCACCGTTATTGGTCGATTACTTCGGCGATGCCTGGTGGTCCAATGGTGGCATGTCACTCTATTTCAAAGCGGCCACCATCGATCACGAACCGGTGCGTTGCAGGCTTGAACCCATGACCCCGTCAAAGGCACGCATCTGGATGGAGAACGAAGCCGGCACGGTGGTCATGGAAGGGACCGCGTCATTAGGAGAAGACCCTGACTCTGAAGTCAGCAAGCGCGTCGCGGCCGCCCGGGCGCCCAGTGACCTGCGCATGATGCAGGATGTGGTTGTGGGTGCGCCGTCGCCAGATTGCCCTGTCTCTATCAGCATCGAGAGCATTGATGCGCGTCTCGCCGTGATTACCGAACCTATGGACTGTTACAAAGACGCCAGCATTTTTGGCGGCAGAGTTGCCCCGGTTGCGCCTTTTGTACATGCCTTCAGAGCCGTTGAGCCGCACATAATTCCCGTTAGAGGTCCGTATGTGGGGTTGGTTGGATCGATCGAACTTCAGTACCTCAACGGACCAGTGGTTACAGGCCTCGACTATGTTGCCCAGGGGCATGTGGTTGCGCTGTCTGACAGTCCTAAAACTGAAATTGTCTGGTATACCGCCACTTTGAATGACGCCTCCTCCGGTGTACCGGTAGCGCGCATGACAAAAATGGATCGGTTGATGAAAGACGCCTCACCTCTTTGGACAGCGTCCCAGTCTTAGACACATGTGCGATCTTTAAAGGGCACGATAGGTTGTCCCCTGCCATTAGACTGCCCCTGCACTGATGAGTCTAATCTGAGAACACTGTTATCCTCGGGCGTTCGCTGGCATGCTAAGCGTTGTCCACAAACGTCTGAAAACACCAGACTTTCATATCAACTGAGGATATTACATTGCTCAAACTGCACGGATTTTCTTCCAGCAACTACTACAACGTACCCAAACTAGCCCTTCTGGAAAAAGGCATTGCATTTGAGGAGGTCCTGTCTTACACCGGCGTGGGACCGAAGTACAAACCTGAATATCTCGACAAGAGTCCGCTGGGCAAAGTCCCGGCAATTGAAACAGACGAAGGATTCATCAGTGAATCCCGCGCGATTCTGGAATATATCGAACGTGCTTATCCAACACCCTCACTGCTGCCTGATTCAGCCTTTGGCATCGGTAAAGTCCAGGAGCTGTCGCAGTTCATCGAACTTTACTTCGAACTGGTGGCGCGCCGCCTGATCCCCAACCTGCTTGGCGGTACGCAACCCGACCCTGCGGCACTAAAAGAATTCGAAACCAGCATCAACAAAGCGGTGCCCGCTCTGGCCAGGCTTTCAGACTTCAAACAGTTTGCCTACGGGGATCAGTTCACACTGGCCGACATCGCAGCCATTCTTAATCTGCCCGTCGTACGTAGCGTTGGTAAAAAGTTTCTGGGCAAAGATCCGTTATCCGACGTACCAGGACTGGATGACTATTGTGAACGCATGGAACAGCGGCCCCATGTGCAGACCATTCGCGCTGATGCAGCTGCAGATCAACCGGGCTTCATGGCGCACCTGAAGGCACTTTACGGTATCTGATCAGGGTGAAACTAAATTGCGGGAGCGTTTTAGATGACAACAAGCACTGTGCCTGACGAATTCAATGCAGAATTTATAAAAGCTAAATCTGCACCGGACATGCAGATGTATCGAGCGGAAGTATCCACCTCCGAGCCGATGAAGTCAGTGCTTGAAAACAATCCCGACATTTATTTTGTACCTCCCCAGCGAGGTGCCGACTGGGGTAACTGGGCGTTCAAGCCGGGTTCGTACTACGACACCACGACAGGTGCAAAACACCCTTACTGGCAGGATCACAACCTGCCCCAGGCCACAAAAGACATCGAGCAACTACGCCAGGATATGGTGCAGTGGGGTTACTGCAAAATTGAAGATGCTTTGTCGGCGGAGCAGGTTGAACGCATGCGGGTTCGCGTGCTTGAGCAGGCAGAAGGCGAACGACTCGCCGGTATTGCGCAGAAGACTCCCAGCGGTCAGAACATCAACTGCTGTGTTAACAAGGGCCGTTGTTTCGAGCTGTTCATCGAACAACACCACAATGCCATACAAGGTGGCCCGTTGATTGAGCAACTCGTCACTGAAGCGCTGGGGCCTGGCTGGGTCTGCACCTCTCTGATCGCCGCTATTTCGCTAAAGGGTGGCGTACCCCAGGCACTGCATCAGGACCAGAGCAACGCCCTCGATTCTCAAAGCCCCATGACCATTAACCTGCTCACCGCGATCACGGATGTTGATGAAACCAATGGCGGCACGCTGCTTATTCCCGGCAGTCATGTGACCCTCTCCCAGGCTATGCGCGAGGGCAAACCGGTAGGCAAACTACCTCCGGCAATAAATCTGGATGCAAAGGCAGGCACCGTGGTGATCACCGACGGCCGGCTACTACACGGCACAGGCATCAACCATACCGATGAGCCGCGCATTGTGATGCTCAACGGTATGCAGAAACCCTGGATGCGCCAACAGGAGAACTGGATGTTGTCCGTGAGCCCGGAGGTATTGAGACGAGCAAGCCCGAAGCTGCTGCATCGTATGGGTTTCCAGGCAACAACCGGCACCCAGACCAATGAAGGTCATGGCTTCGGCGCAAAAGGACTACCCGGTGAAGCTGCTGGCGCTACTGTAGGTTTCCGCATGGCAGCAGATGCCGGCGAATACCTGCGCGTGGGAGAGCTGAGTCCAAGATCAACACAGGATGAACTCAACGCCGCGTATACCCTCCGAGAAGTAGTGGGTGCAGCCCGTTCAGGTGGCAGAAGCGCGCCGGTTGGAATCAGCGGTACCCGTTCCGACTAGCATTCACGTCATCGACTCACGCCTGACGCGACAAACCACCAAGGAATTCTCCGATAACGCCACTGGCCTCCGCCAGGTGTTCAGCGCCATCTGCACCTGAATAGTAGTGCGTTGCGCCCTTCACGATGTGCAGTCGTTTCTGCTCGTGGGTGACCGCTTCAAAAAGCCGCGTTGTGTGGCTTGGTGTACACGCATCATCAGCGGAATTGCCTACAACAAGGACCGGCACGCTGATTTTGCTCCCGGACGTTATTGCATCGCAACGTGCGTCATCAATACTCCACTGACTGAGCCAGCTGCGCAGCGTACAGAATCTTGCCAGCCCCACCGGCCCGTCGTTCACAATCTTCGGGTCACCCAGATAACAGGTGCCCGGCTGCCGATCACTGGGTTCAATGCTCGAATCCAGCCACCTGGGGTCCGCCATGGTGCCATGTACGGTAAACGCAAACTCTCGCCATGGACTGTCTGATGCGCGAATGACTTCAAGTTTGTCGCGAACCCAGGCGGTAATCCGACGATTGCGGGCTATCTGCGCATCAGCAAACGTGGCGAGAAATTCTGCAGAATACGGCGGTTGATTCGGATTGTCAGGATCGTACAGATTAAGGTCACGATCACGCACTTCAGGTTGCGATTCATCCGTTATGGAAGGATCAATCCACTCGGTGAAGATCCGGTGTCGGCTGACATGTGCGGCCAGCATCATGATGGCATTGGCAGGTGGTAAACGTTTTGCATCCACTGTGTACGGATCGCCGGCGGCGGTATCCGATATGCCCCGCCCAGCTTCGGCAAGCGCCTGATACCACATCATCAGGGAGCCCCCACCAGACCAACCCGCAAGCACAATGTTCGTGTAACCCAGACGTTCCCGCGCGTCACAAATGGCTTCACCCAGGTCGCACGCCACCTTTTCCATGATGAGTGCGTAATCTGCGCCTCGATATCGAGAGTTAGCCCATAAAACATGATGCCCTTGTCGAGCAAGTTGTCTCACCATCGGCAGGTACATGCCACCGCCAACCGGATGCATGAATACGATGAGCGTGTCCGACGGTTGACCCACCGGCCTGATAAGATGGCAGTCGAGTCCAACCGTCGCCCCGCCGCCACCGTATACATCGCTGTAGGTGGCATTCTCCTGAAAACCAACCGCATAGGCGATCCGTTCACAGCCTTTTGGGGTTCCTGGATTAACCGCTGTTGTCATGTGTATTCCCTGCGTATCTTGTTAACCCACCGCAACCTGCGCTGGACGTTTGCCGTTCGGACCGTACAAGTTCACCTGCATGCTCGAGATAGCATGCACCAGTGGATTGGGTGCGATGGTCTGTTTACCCGTCCAGGCAATGTCTGGAAAACGTTCCAGAATGCGTTCAAAGGCAAGCCGTAACTGCATCTTTGCAATGCGAGAT
>CBDUMB010000048.1:0-11732 GCA_965368205.1 uncultured Pseudomonadaceae bacterium
TGTCGACTGTTTAAGCAGATTACCTACAACGCGCTCTAAATGCATGAGTGAATTACACTCATCGACCTGATGGGAATAAGCGCCATATTTGCGCATTTCTGAGTCGCCGGTATTCCAGGAAACCCGGGATTCAGGATTTAACCAGATAACACGCTTACTGCGGTCGTACATTTCTTTCAGAATCTCAGCGTGGGCTTCGCCATAGTTGTTGCGTGCGTCACCGAGAATAATGATTGTAGTGCGATTATCGACGTCATCCATACACAGTTTACGAAAATCCAGAAACGCCTGACCGTAATCTGTAGAGCCGCCGGCATAGTCGCGCAACACTTTGGCAATGGCGTCTTCTATCTTATTTCGGTTGAAGAGGTCAGTGACTTCTGCAAGATCTGAGGAGAATGCAAAGCTGCGTACTTTAGGCATCACTTCATCGAGGCTGTATAAGAACATCAGCATAAAACGTGCGTAGGTGGCAACGGAGCCGGACACGTCACATATGGCAAAGACTTTGGGCCGGTCAATTTTTACCGACTTCCAATGCAGATCAAAAATGGCGCCGTCGTAGGACATGTTATGCCGCAAGGTGCGCGGTACGTTCAATGCGCCGCGTTTGAAAACTTTCTTGCGGCGGGAATGCATGGTGGTCAGCTTTTTGGCCATCTTGAACACCATTTCCTGGATCAGGCGGAAATTCCGGTGTTCTACGTTAGACAGTTTGACCTTGCGCAGCAGCTCTTCGCGCAACTTTCGGCCAGAGACATCGGCGTTGAGTAGAAACTGCCGCTCGACATAGTCGCGCACCTGTTCCCGCAGCCAATCACGGCGGCGTTTTAACTCCTGCCCCAGTCGACGGGCGGGTATGGACGGGGCTTCGCGCAGATTGCTGATCTCCTGATTGAGATCTGCCAGGCCCATTTCATCCATGATACGCCGGGTGTACAAACCCTTCTGGGTGAAAATCTTGATTTCCCGCACGCCAATCGCTTCGCCAGCCTCTGCCATCGCGACGGTCAGTTCAACTTTGGAGTTGGACATGAGCAGTTGCGACAATTCGCCGCTGGCTTCACTCATCTCACCGGGGCCAAGATCCTCTTCGGGTTCTTCTTCATACAGATTGTTCGGCTTCTTGGCTTTGCTTTTCTTCTTTTTGCCGCTGGCAGGTTCTCCTGGGGGGCGTTGGCCGCCACTGCCGCCTTCGCCACCTTCACCATCCTGATCTTCGCCGGCTTCACCATCGCTATCTGCTGCCGCGCTGTCGCGGTCGCCGCTGAGCTCTTCGAAGGTGAAAAACTCGTCGAAGCAACGATCAAAGGTCTCTTTTTCGTCAGATGTTTTAGGTAACACCAGCGACAGCGAATGCTTCAGAAACTCACGGTCACGATAGCCAACCAGTTCGACCGTATTCATGGCATCCAGTGTTTCAGCCGTAGACACACGCACGTTTGCCATGCGTAAGGCGCGGATGAAATTAGTAAGCTCGCGTTCCATTGTTTATCTTGTCAGCTGGTTACTTACGAATCTTGTTAGTGATGGAGGTCAGCTCTGACTCAACGTTTTCGATGTCTTCCTGGAATTTGAGAATGACATTCAGCGTGTCTTTCACCAGTTTGGGTTCCAGCGACTCCGTGTGCAGCAGTAACAGCGTGCGCGCCCAGTCGATGGTTTCCGAGATAGCCGGAACTTTCTTCAGGTCCAGGCCGCGCAGTTCATGGATGAACTCAACCATCTGACGACGTAGCTCGTCGGACACTTCGGGTACCCGCGCGCGAATAATGCGCTGTTCCAGCTCCACATCGGGGAATGGGATATACAGGTGCAGGCAGCGTCTTTTCAGGGCATCAGAAATTTCACGGGTGTTGTTGGAGGTTAAAAACACCATGGGCGGTTCTTTGTTGGCTTTGATGGTACCAATTTCAGGGATGGAGATCTGGAAATCAGAAAGAATTTCCAGCAGCATCGATTCAAATTCGTGGTCAGACTTGTCAATCTCGTCGATCAGCAGGATGCAGCCATCGTCTTGCTGCAGTGCTTTCATCAGCGGGCGTGGTTCGAGGAATTCTTCAGAGAAGAAAATATCGCCAAACTCGTGCAGACGTTTTACCGATTGGGTGAATCCTTTGGCGCCATCCAGAACTTCGTCTAACGCTTCCTTCAACACCTGGGTGTAAAGCAGCTGCTTACCGTATTTCCATTCGTAGATTGCTTTGGCTTCGTCCAGGCCTTCGTAACACTGCAGCCGGATCATCGGCAAGGCGAACATCTCTGCTGTGGTTTTGGCCAGCTCGGTTTTACCGACACCCGGTGGTCCCTCAATGAGGATGGGTTTATTCAGATGAAAAGCCAGGTATACCGCGGTCGCAATCTGGTCGCTGCAGATATAATTATGTTTTTCGAAATGCTGCTTGAGCGATTCAACCGACGCCGCAATTGCGTTTACATCCGCCATCTAAAAAGATCCCCATAAGAAGTACAGCGCACACAATATTGCACACGCAAAGCCCGCCATTATTCCAGTGCGGCGGGGTATTGTATAGCCAGCTATCACCAATACATTGTATTGGTTTGGTGTGCGGCTGGCGTGTTTAAGGCTGTTCTACCGGCTGGCGAGGTGCGCTGTGCATGCGCATTAAGCCCTCCTGGGTGGTAGAGGCCACCAGATCACCGGCCTGGTTATAGATCAGGCCGCGGTTAAAGCCTCTGGCGCCGCTGGCAGCAGGGCTGTCCTGGGCGTAGAGCAGCCATTCATCCGCGCGAAACGGTCGGTGGAACCACATGGCGTGGTCAAGACTGGCCATCTGCACATTGTCCTGCATAAAACTGATGGCATGCGGCCGCGTTGCAGTATCCAGCAGCGACCAGTCTGACAGATAAGCCAACACACACTGATGTAGTCGTTGATCATCAGGCAATGCTTCCCGGGTGCGCATCCAGCACATCTGTGAGGGTGGTGCGGGAGCCGGATTCATCAGATCCTGAGGGTCTACCGGGCGCATCTGTATCGGTGACGTACTGCTGAAAGAGTCCTGAAACTCCTCTGGCCAGTCTTTGGCCTGTTCAGCGCGTAATTCGCTTTCGTCCACCAGTGCGTCCGGTGATGCGGTTTTTGGCATGGGAAACTGATGTGAGAGTCCTTCTTCCTCCACCTGAAAGGAGATGGATAAAGTGAAGATCGCTTCACCTCGCTGGATCGCCACCACCCTCCTGGTGGTAAAACTGCGGCCGTCACGAATGCGATCCACTTTATAAAGGATAGGAATACGGGTATCACCTGCGCGCAGAAAGTAACCATGCAGCGAGTGTGCATGGCGGCTTTCTTCAACGGTCCTCGAAGCGGCCACCATTGCCTGACCAATCACCTGGCCACCATAGACCCGCTGCCAGCCCTCATTGGGGCTGGTTGCGAGGTAGTGGTTCTGCTCTATCTCGGTGAGATCCAGCAGTTTGATAATGTTCTGCAGTGATTGCATGGCGCCGTGAGTTCCTTGGTCGGTGCGTTGCTAGTACTTGTAGCTTTCCGGCTTGAACGGCCCTTCGGTGGTAACCCCGATGTATTTGGCCTGAGTATCGGTAAGTTGTGTAACCACACCACCAAAGCCTTTAACCATCAGTGCAGCCACTTCTTCGTCCAGTTTCTTCGGCAGTACTTCAACGGTGATCGGCGCGCGCTGATTCTCAGGCTGGTCAGCCCAGGCCTGCTCGAACAGGTGCATCTGTGCGAGCACCTGGTTCGCAAATGAGCCGTCCATGATGCGGGAAGGGTGGCCTGTGGCATTGCCCAGGTTAACCAGGCGACCCTCGGACAGTAAGACAATGTAGTCAAAGCGGTCATCAGAGCGAAAGATCTGGTGAACCTGGTCTTTAACCTTGTCCCAACGCCAGTTCTTGCGCATGTATGCAGTATCAATTTCGTTGTCGAAATGGCCAATGTTACACACGACAGCGCCGGACTTGATGGTTTGCAGCATGGCCGCGTCACACACGTCAGCGTTGCCGGTGCAGGTCACAATCAGGTCAGTGTCCTGCATTAAACGCATGTCGATGTCTTCGGTGCGGCCGGTATTGATGCCGTTTTTGTAAGCAGAGACAACTTCGTAACCATCCATACACGCCTGCATTGCGCAGATAGGGTCTATTTCACTGACCCGTACAATCATGCCTTCCTGACGCAGGCTCTGAGCTGAACCTTTGCCAACGTCTCCGTAGCCAACAACCAGTGCGCGTTTGCCGGCCATGAGCATATCTGTCGCTCTTTTCACGGCGTCGTTCAAGCTGTGGCGACAGCCATAGCGGTTGTCATTTTTAGATTTGGTGATGGCGTCATTCACATTGATCGCGGGCACTTTAAGTTGATCTTCGCGCATCATTTCCAGCAGACGATGAACACCTGTGGTGGTCTCTTCGCTGATGCCGTGAATGGTTTTCAGCATCTGCGGGTATTCGTTGTGGATGATCTGGGTCAGGTCGCCGCCATCGTCAAGCAGAAGGTTGGCATCCCAAGGCTTACCGTCCTTCAAAATGGTTTGCTGAATACACCATTCGTACTCTTCTTCGGTCTCACCTTTCCAGGCAAACACAGGTACACCACTTTGCGCCATGGCTGCAGCGGCGTGGTCCTGAGTGGAGAAAATGTTACAGGACGACCAGCGCACTTCGGCACCCAGGGCTGTGAGGGTTTCAATTAACACAGCAGTCTGAATGGTCATATGAATACAGCCGATGATCTTAGCCCCAGCTAGAGGCTGCTGATCCATGTACGTGTTACGCAAAGACATCAGCGCAGGCATTTCGGCCTCGGCCATTGAGATTTCTTTGCGGCCATATTCAGCGAGGGATATATCGGCGACTTTGTAGTCGGTCATGTCAGTTTCCTTTATTTAGGGTTAAGGGTGGTTGGATTGAGTGAAAAGTTAAGCAGTGGGCGCAAATGCACTCACTTGAACGCGAAAACCATTTCGCTGGGCGAGAAATTGTTGATGAACAGGGGTCAGGCCAGCCTGTGCGGCCCAACGATTTAAATCTTCTGTTTCAAAGCCGAGCCAGATATCGGCGCACA
Source organism: uncultured Pseudomonadaceae bacterium (assembly GCA_965368205.1). Classification (GTDB taxonomy): domain Bacteria; phylum Pseudomonadota; class Gammaproteobacteria; order Pseudomonadales; family Azotimanducaceae; genus UBA4421. Next base: position 5,054 of record CBDUMB010000048.1, read on the forward strand.
GTTCGCTCACCCAGGTTTGTTCGTGGCGACACAGTTCGGCGACCACCAGTAAGCTTTGATCCTTCATCAGTGCGCGGGCCTGTTTGAAAAATTCGGCAGGTGCCGGGATGTGATGTAACACCATGGCGGCGGCGATAAAATCGAATCGCTGGGCGTCCTGCATGGTGGAGAAGTCCTGTTCCAGCAGAGTGACATTCTTAAGGTGGTGCAGGTTTTTTCTGGCTTCACTCAACATTTCCGCGGCGTTGTCGATGCCTGTAATCCTGTTGCACATCGGTGCCAGGGCCAGCATCAACGCGCCGTTGCCCGGGCCGATTTCCAGCGCATTGTGTACCGGCAGGTGGCTGTGATTGCGTAAACAATCCAGCACCGTGTTGATATACACCTCTGGGGCGCAGATCAGTGCGGTCTGCTGCGCTAAGGCATCTGCCTGGTGGGCAAAGAAATGTGCGGAACGTTGTACCCTTTGCTGGTAAATCTGCTGCACGTTATGCAGCAGCTCGCCCGCCAGCGTTTGACTGTCAATACAGGCGAACGCAGCCTGGGTGAGCGGGTCTTCCGCGTGGGCGCGCTGGTAAAAAACGCTGGTGCCTTCCTGACGTCTGTTCACCAGGCCTGCATCAGCCAGCTTTTTCAGATGGTGGCTGAGGGCGGGCTGAGGTTTGTCGAAGATGCTGCAGAGTTCCAGCACCGCAAACGAGTTCTGTGCCAGCACGGCAAGAATCTGGGTGCGTAAATGATCGCCCAGTGCTTTCGACAGGCGCACAACATCAACCGCGGCGATGTTGGCGGACTTAGCCTCGATGGTGGGCTGTGTTGGTATGGAGGAAAAGGTCTGCAAAATAGAAAAATGTCTTGGTCTGGATTGCGGGAGCGGCGCATCCTAACAGTCCTGACGGTCTAATATCAAAATATTTTGATATTGATTGCAGGCATGCCAGCTAACCCCTTGCGCATCAGGCTGTGTGTGCCAGTATTCGCAACGATTTTGTTACGGATTCAAGCCCATCGTGAGCCCCAGACTGGACAGTAAACTGCCTGATGTAGGCACCACCATATTCAGTGTGATGAGCGGTCTGGCTGTGCAGCACAACGCCCTCAATCTGTCCCAGGGTTTCCCTGATTTTGATGGTCCCGCACCTTTGCTTGAGCGTGTGCAGCACTACCTGACCCATGGCTTCAATCAATATCCACCCATGACAGGTGTTGATTCATTACGCCACGCCGTGCGCGACAAAGTGGCTGATCTTTATGGTGCTCAGGTGGATGGGGATACCGAAGTCACCATTTCGGCAGGCGCTACCGAAGCGCTGTTCTGCGCGATTGCAGCGGTTGTTCGTGCCGGTGATGAAGTCATTGTTTTTGACCCGGCTTATGACAGCTACGCACCCGTTGTGGCGCTGCAAGGCGGCAAAACGATCCATATTCCGCTGTCAGCACCCGACTTTAAAATCGATTGGAATCAGGTGGCGGCAAAGCTGTCAGATCGAACGCGCCTGATCATCATCAACACCCCGCATAATCCAACCGGGGCAGTCTGTGGGGAAGCAGATATTGCTGCGTTGCGTCAGCTGGCTGAGCATCATGATTTTTATATCCTGGCGGATGAGGTCTATGAACACATTGTATTTGATGGCCAGGCACACCTGAGTATGTGCCGATATCCGGATCTGTATGAACGGAGTTTTGTGGTGTCATCTTTTGGCAAGACATACCACGTGACGGGTTGGAAAGTCGGGTACTGTGTGGCACCGCCAGATCTCAGTGCTGAGTTCCGGCGCATACATCAGTTTGTGAACTTTACCGTCAACACGCCTGTACAGCTTGGCCTGGCAGATTTTTTACAGACTCACCCGGAGCATCATCTGCAGTTACCCGATTTTTATCAGCGCAAGCGCGATTATTTTTTAACTCAGTTGCAAGGCTCAAAATTCACCTGGCAAGCCAGTGCCGGCACCTATTTCCAACTTATTGATTATGCGGCGTTGAGTTCGGAGCTGGATATTGATCTGGCAAAGTCTTGGACCGAACAGCTTAAACTCGCCTCTATTCCTATCTCGGTGTTTTATGAGGATCAGCACAGCGCGCCAAAATCGCTGCTGCGATTCTGCTTTGCCAAAGATGATGCCACCCTTGCTCGGGCTGGAGAGATTTTATGCAGCCTCTGACTTTGAGCCTGGTGCAGACTGAGACCTGCTGGCATGATTGCGCCGCGAATCTGACAGTGTTTACCGAGTTGCTGCAGCAGGTGCCTGACGAGAGTGATCTGGTCTTGTTGCCTGAGATGTTTTCCACAGGGTTCACCATGGCAAGTGCAGAGGTTGCGCAAACCATGCAGGGTGACGCCGTTGCCTGGTTACACGATAGTGCGGTGGCGTTGCAGAAACACATCTGCGCCAGTGTGGTGATCAAAGATGCTGGCCAGTACTTCAATCGTTTTATCTGTGCGAGCCCAACCGGCGAGCTGTTTACCTATGATAAACGTCATTTATTTCGCATGGCAGATGAACACGAACACTACAGTGCAGGTCAAAATCGACTGATATTTGAGGTTAACGGGTGGCGCGTATTAGCCAGTGTCTGTTATGACCTGCGATTTCCTGTCTGGCTGCGTAACAGCAACGATTACGACCTGATGGTCTGTGTGGCCAATTGGCCGGCTGCGCGGCAAAGCGCATGGAATACATTGTTGCGCGCTCGAAGTATTGAAAATCAGGCGTTTGTGGCCGGTGTCAATCGCGTTGGCACCGATGGCAACGGCGTTGTGTACGCGGGTGGGAGTGGAATTTATGCGCCAGATGGTGAAATTTTGGCGGAACAGATGGAGCATGCTGATATCATCACCAGGACGCTGAACCCCGCAACCTTATTGTCGTTGCGGTCTTCGTTTCCTGCCTGGCAGGACGCTGATGAATTTCGGCTCGTTGAGAAATAGGAGTACACAAGAAAAGCGATGAAAGTAACAGGAGTAGGCATGAGACGTGCTAAATGGGTGATGATTGCAGGCCTGGGACTTATTGCCATGGCGTGTGGTCAGGCAGATGGTCCGCCGGCATCCACTGGAGATGCGGCAACGACCTTAGCTGCGGTGGAAGAAACAGCCACAGCGCAGCCTGTTCATCCTGGCGAAAAGACTTACCAGAATTATTGTTTTTCATGTCACACACCAGGTTTGAGTGGCGCCCCGAAGACAGGTGATGCCCAAGCCTGGGCGCCGCGCATCGCCAAAGGCGCTGATTTGTTGCTTGCGACAACCATTGAAGGCATCCCTCCCGCGATGCCACCACGCGGCATGTGTTTTGATTGCAGTGAGGAGGACCTGGCTGCCGCTATCGACTACATGGTCGAAAAGAGCCAGTAGTTAAAAAGATCACCAGAAATTAGTGAGTCTGACCAGAGGGCTTACTGATATGGCCACTCATTGGTAGGAATAGCTCATTAAAATCAATGGGTTAGCTGTTGGAACGATTCATGCAAAGATTACTCGATCAAACCCGTGGAGGGTTCGATCAAGGTCATTTATCTGGAGATGAGAATATGGCGTACGCGCGACCAGGGGATATCGTTTCCCGACGCAAAGGTCTGGTGATGCATCGAGGGGTTGCCCTGGGTGGTGGCCGAGTCCTGCACAACACGCCGTTTGGCGGCGAGCACGTCTGCTCAGAACGTGAGTTTCGTGCCGGCAAGCGGATGTATATCTCAAGCCCTGGTGCAACTGAGCGGCACAGGATGTTGTCCCGGGTGCATACTCATCTGGACAGCGGTCGCAGCTATAACCTGCTGACCAACAATTGTGAACACACGGTCACGCGCGCCACTTCCGGAGATGCCCGCAGCCCACAACTGCATTCATGGGTGCTCGGCGGTGGCTTTGCCGCAGCAACCTTTGCTTTGACCCGTCATCCCATGGCGGCAGCGGCGGCCTACGCGGTGGGCCGCAAACTCAGCGCCAAACTGACCCGGGGAATTCATCGCCGTAAATGACTCAGGACTTTGCGATAGGTTCTAAGTGCCAATAAGACTGGTCATGACGTCTGGTTTCTGTACATTGGCAGCCAAATAACGCGCGCGGATTAAGTCATGAACCTTCGGGATTTACGCTACCTGGTTGCGGTAGCGGAGCACAAACACTTCGGTCGAGCAGCGGAAGCCTGCTTTGTCAGTCAGCCGACGCTGTCTACACAGCTGAAAAAGCTGGAAGAGACGCTGGACGTGACGTTGATCGAACGCACCAACCGCCAGGTGATGTTGTCCCCGGCCGGCGAGCAGATTGTACAGCAGGCACAGAAAATACTGCGTGAGGTGAACACTCTGACCAGCATGGCGGAGCAATACCGCGATCCGCTGGGTGGTGATTTTCGGTTGGGCATTATTCCCACCATAGCTCCGTATCTGCTGCCAAAAATCTTAAGCCCGATGCGTCGCGCCTTTCCCAATCTGCGCCTGCAACTCACCGAAGGTCAGACGTCGCAGATCACGCGGATGTTGAAACAGGGTGATCTGGATGCGGTCATCCTCGCATTGCCATTGCTGGACGATGCTATTACTGAGCTGGCGCTGTACAACGAGCCTTTTCTGTTTGCGGCGTCCAAAGATCACGCGAAGGCTAAAAAAACGTCGGTAACCCTGGCAGATCTGGAAGACGAAGAAGTGCTGCTGCTGGAAGACGGGCATTGCCTGCGTGATCAGGCTCTGGATGTGTGTAACGCACACCAGGCGGTGGAAAATACCAGTTTCCGTGCGACCAGCCTGGAAACGCTGCGGCAGATGGTCGCGTCCAACGCGGGCATCACCCTGATGCCGAAGCTCGCCGTTACTAAAGGCGGAGGTGTGCGATACATCCCTTTTAAAGATAAGCCGCCGCATCGCATTGTTGGCTTATGCTGGCGCAGTACGTCAACGCGAACCGCTTTGCTTGAAGAACTGGGCGCCGTGCTGAAGAAAGCAGCGGCGCAGGAACTTACGCCCTAACTGGAGAGATCTGCCGCGAGGCTTGCTGCTGTTTCAGCGCTCACGTCGACGCTGTAGGGTAGCGCGTCGTGATCGATACCCATAGTTATGGTTTTGCCTGCTTTGGCGTCAGCAATACTCTGCGCATCCAGTTCGAAGCGCATGAAGTGTACAGCGGATGCTTTTTCCTCATTCGATCGTTCAAGATCGTCATTGGCGTTAGCGTAAATTTTGCTGTTATCACCTACTTTCACCCATACTTTATGCTCGATGCCCGGCATGGTGGTCAGCGCGACACGCCGCTCTTCCGCATCCGGGTATTCGATCATGAAGGTGGCTTTCCAGTTGCTGCCGTCAGGTATAAGCGGATTATAAGCGCCGAGTTCTTCTTCTATTTCCGGGCCCGTGAAAATCTTTTCTATACGCAACATTTCCTGCACCTGGTATTTCATGGTGAGGGCGTCTTCAAAATAGAGCGTGGCATGATCGCCCAGGCGTACCTGGCGGTTTTTCTTATGTGCGAGCACTTCTGTGCGAAAGTCACTGCGTTTCTCTGAGTACTCTTCCAGGCTCCATAAATCTGCGCGAGCCAGTTTTTTATTAGATTGCATAAGCTTTTCTTACCATAGATAGAGGATGTTGGGGTTCCTGCTCACCTTCCATGCCATGGGCAATCAGGCGCCCAGCCATGGGACAGTCAGAACCGAACGTATCGGGCTCTGCCTCAGTGACCCGGCGGACCACCGGGCGCGCAATTTTCATCGCTTTTTCGTAGGTTTCTTCTTTTACGGCGTAGGTGCCGTCATGGCCTGAACAGCGCTCTATCGCGGTGACTTCTGTATCTGGAATAAGTTGCAGGAAATCGCGGGTTTTCATGCCGAAATTCTGCACCCGTTGATGGCAGGCCACATGATAGGCAACTTTGCCGAGACTGTGACTGAAGTCTGTTTTCGCAAGCCCTGCTTTGTGGCGCAGCATCAGATATTCAAAGGGATCGAAAAAGTGCGCCTTGATGTTTGCGATGTCCTTATCTTCCGGGAACATCAACGGCAGTTCCTGTTTGTACATCAGGACACAGGAAGGAATCGGCGCGATGATGTCATAACCTTCTTCAATGGCCGCGAGGAAGGTTGGCAGATTGGCGTCTTTTAAACTGGCAACTTTATTCAGGTCACCCAGTTCCAGTTTGGGCATGCCGCAACATTTAGCATCCTGCAGAACTTTGACGCTGACACCGTTGTGCTGCAGGACGGCAATCATGTCTTCGACGACCTGCGGCTCGTTGTGGTCGCCGTAACAGGTGACGTAGATAGCTACTTTACCGGTAGTTCGGTCAGTGCTGACAGGTGCTTGCCCGGCGCTGTGGTGCTCAGCAATGCGTTTGGTCAACGGCTTGGCTTCAAAATGCGGAAGTGGCGCATCGGCGTGTATGCCAATGGCCTGCTCGCCGATCTTGCGTAAGGTTTTTGAGTTCGCCGCCGCATTGGCAGCCTGTGCGACACCGGGAATCGAGATGGCGTCAAAGATAGGATCGGTTGAGGTGATTAACCGGTCACGCCACTTGGTGTCCTTTTCTTTAAATTTGTACGATTTGGCACGTAGCATCAGATGTGGAAAGTCTACGGCCCACTCGTGTGGCGGCAGATAAGGACACTTGGTCTCCGCGCACAAATCGCACAGGAAGCATTGATCAACCACTTTCATGTAGTCGTCTTTGTCGACGCCATCT
>CBDUMB010000049.1:0-11333 GCA_965368205.1 uncultured Pseudomonadaceae bacterium
GGCCGCTATGCGGACTGCGTGGTTGGTCGTTAAAGTATCGTCGATGTCCAAATAAACTGGTGGTGATGCCTTCCAGCGGTAGTTTAAAACCGTCACTTAAATCTGCGCTTTGCGCAAACGTATTGTATAAAGCCTTCTGTCGAGCGGACTCCGCGCGTATACGCGACAGGGTTTCCGGTGGTGGTGTGACCATGGCTTTGTTTTCAATCGTCAGCCTTTGTTCGGTGTAGGTTTTGTCTTCGACGATAAACGAATGCCGCTGGGGTTGCCCATCTACCACGTAACGAAGCGTTGCCGGCCCTGGTTTCGCGCTTACAGGCAAGCCAACCAGTACCTGTTGTCCGTAACGCATCACCGTGCTGCCCTGGAAGGTGATGTCTTTTGCGTTTGCCGGTGGCGTCCAGACATAAACCCCACCGGGCACGCTGGTGGTTGCAGGGCTGGGCTGCGCAATTGTGTCATCGGCGTGTGCCGCAATGATAATCAGACCAGATAATAAAATTGCCCCAACCAGTTTGATCACTTGTTTCTCCTGTCAGTAAGGGTTACGCCGGGCTGGCGGCTTTCAACTCTGGCCACGAAGGCGCCATCCTGTAGATATGTTGTAGTGATGTCGCCTTCATCAAGCTGTTCGATCGAGGCAACAACGTTACCCGATTTGTTTTCGACCAGCGCAAATCCGCGGTTGATGGTAGGCAAGGGGCTGACACCGTGCAACATACGACTGATGCCAGCTATGCGGTTTGTCCGGGTAGCGAGTTGTTGGCGCATTGTGTAAGCCAGGCGGGTCTGCAGCGAGGCGAGATTGCGCTTTGCACTGAGTAACTGTTCGGTGGGCCCCAGGGCCTGCAGCTGCCTTTGCTGGCTGGTGATCTGCAGACGTAAAAAATTAAGCTTACGTTTAAAAGCGGCTTCCAGCCGCAGACTGGCGTCGTCGATACGTTGGCCGAATCGGGTGATGATCTGCTCAGGATTCGGCAGGCGTCGCTGTAGATGTTTTATCTGCTGCTGATGGCTGTGCAGATCGCGTTGCCATACTCTGGTCAGACTGCGCAGTTGCTGCTGCAGTGTCAGCTGCAGGGCGGCCGCGTCTGGGGCGATTAATTCGGCAGCTGCTGACGGGGTAGGTGCCCGTACGTCTGCAACAAAATCACAGATACTCACGTCGATTTCATGCCCGACAGCTGAGACCGTCGGGAACGGACAGGCTGCACAGGCCCGGGCAACAGACTCCAGGTTAAATGACCATAAATCTTCCAGGCTGCCGCCACCGCGGGTAAGCAGCACAATATCGGGCGCCAGCATCGGCAGTTTTTCAAATGCCGCCAGTAGTTCTGCTTCTGCTGCGGGTCCCTGCACCGAGCTGGGAATGAGCGTCACACGCAGACCTGGGAAACGTCTCTGCCACACCGCAATAACATCCCGTATGGCGGCGCCTGTGGGTGAAGTGATGACAGCAACATGTTGCGGAATGGCAGGTAACGGTTGCTTGAGCTGGGTATCGAACAGCCCCTCTGCAGCCAGCTTTAACTTGAGCTGATCAAATGCCTGGCGCAGGGCGCCTTCACCGGCGGCTTCCAGCGAGTCTACAATCACCTGAAAGTCGCCCCGGCCTTCATACAGGCTGACCCGACCCCGGGCGATGACCAATTGTCCATCGCCAGGCTGCAGGGCCACCGATCTGTTGCGGTTGGCGAACATCGCACAGCGGACCTGCGCATTCTCATCCTTCAGAGAAAAATACCAGTGGCCGGAGCGGGGCCGTGCAAAGTTAGACATTTCGCCCATCACCCAGACCTGATCAAAACGCTGCTCCAGGGTCAGGCGCGCCTGGCGATTCAGTTGGGTAACGGTCAGGACCGGGTTGTCTTGGGCGGTTGGCATGGGGAAAATAATACGGTGTTACAGTTCAGCGACATTATGCCGCATAAATTTGCCCTGCAAAGCAGGGTTAATTTTACTTCCGGCAACCAGGTCGATAGAATGCCGCTTTTGCGGAGTCCTAAATGCTGCGTATCGCAAACGACGCACTCACTTTCGACGACGTCCTGCTCCTGCCTGCCTACTCTCAAGTTCTACCCTCAGAGGTTTCTCTGCAGACGCGTTTGACGCGCGATATCACTTTGAACATCCCTTTGCTGTCCTCAGCAATGGATACGGTGACTGAAGCGCGTCTTGCCATTGCTATCGCCCAGGAGGGTGGTATCGGTATCGTGCATAAGAATTTGACGGTGGAAGCTCAGGCGCGTGAAGTACGGGCGGTCAAGAAATTTGAGTCGGGGATCATACGTGACCCCATTACCATCGATCCGGATGCCACCATCCAGACGCTGTATCAAACAACGCTGGAAAATGGCATTTCCGGGGTGCCGGTGGTTAGAGGCAATCAGTTGCTGGGCATTGTCACCAGCCGTGATTTACGCTTTGAGAATCGTCAGAACGCTCACGTCGCAGATGTGATGACACCTAAAGAGCGTCTGATTACCGCACTGGAAGGCACCAGTTTTGCTGAAATCACCAAGTTGCTGCACGATCACCGTATCGAAAAAGTGCTGTTGGTTAATGAAGCCTTTGAGTTAACCGGCATGGTGACGGTAAAAGACATCGCCAAAGCCCAGGCCTATCCCATGGCCTGTAAAGATAGTCTTGGCGCCTTGCGCGTCGGCGCCAGCGTTGGCACCAGCGGAGAAACCGATGAACGTGTTGCGGCGCTGGTCGAGGCGGGTGTGGATATCGTTGTTGTCGATACGGCCCACGGTCACTCTAAAGGCGTGCTGGATCGAATCGCCTGGATCAAACAGACTTATCCTGATTTACAGGTGATCGGCGGCAACGTGGCGACCTATGACGGTGCCAAAGCGTTGATCGATGCTGGCGTTGATGCGGTTAAAGTGGGCATTGGTCCGGGATCCATCTGTACCACCAGAATTGTCTCAGGTATTGGCGTACCACAGATTACTGCGGTCGCAGAAGCTGCCCGTGCCGCTGATGTGGAAGGTGTACCGATTATTGCTGATGGTGGGATTCGCTATTCCGGCGACATCGCCAAGGCTCTGGTTGCCGGCGCCAGTGGTGTGATGGTCGGTAGTCTGCTGGCAGGCACGGATGAAGCGCCGGGTGAAGTGGAGCTGTATCAGGGTCGCACATACAAATCTTATCGTGGCATGGGCTCTCTGGGCGCAATGTCACAAAGCAATGGGTCCAGTGATCGCTACTTCCAGGAAGTCGAGGGTGATGGCCGCAAGCTGGTGCCTGAAGGCGTTGAAGGACGCGTCGCTTACCGCGGTCCAGTAGGCCCTATCGTGCATCAGTTGATGGGCGGCGTTCGTGCTGCCATGGGTTACACCGGCAGTAAAGACATTGAAACCATGCGGACGACGCCGGAATTTGTGCGCATCAGCGGTGCCAGCATGGCTGAATCTCATGTGCACGATGTTGCGATCACCAAAGAAGCGCCCAACTACCCGAGAAGTTAAAAAGACGTGCACAACATTCATGATCAGCGCCTGCTGATAGTCGATTTTGGTTCGCAATACACACAACTGATTGCCCGGCGGGTCCGCGAGTGTGGCGTGTACTGTGAAATTTACAGTTACGACGTGGACCAGTCGTTTCTGCAGGAATTTGCGCCTCAAGGCGTTATTCTGTCTGGTGGCCCGGAGACCGTCACCGTTGGCGAAACACCGCGGCTGGCCGAAGCTATCCTTGACCTGGGCGTGCCTGTGCTGGGGATCTGTTATGGCATGCAGACCCTGGCGGAACAGCTTGGCGGACGTGTACAGGCTTCAGCCAAGCGCGAGTTTGGGCATGCCAAGATTACCGCTGAACGGCCAAGCGCTCTGGTGGGCGCGTTAGGCGCGACACAGATGAGTGGCGCGGATGTGTGGATGAGTCACGGTGATAAAGTCATTGAGGTACCGCCGGGCTTTGTTGTGACCGCAAGCACATCCAGTGCGCCCATTGCAGCCATGGAAGACAGCGAACGGCATATTTACGGTGTGCAGTTCCACCCCGAGGTAACCCATACTGCTAACGGTAACGCTCTGCTGTCGGTTTTTGCGCTGGAGATCTGTGGTTGTAAAGGCGACTGGACTGCGGAGAACATTATTGAAGACGCCATTGCTCAGGTGCGCGAGCAGGTTGGTGATGATGAAGTTGTCCTTGGCCTCTCCGGTGGCGTTGATTCCAGTGTGGTTGCTGCCTTGCTGGCACGCGCTATTGGCGATCAGTTGACCTGTGTGTTTGTTGACAACGGTCTGTTACGCCTGGATGAGCGTGATGAAGTGGAAAGGGCATTTGGTAAAGAGAGTGGTATTGGTAATGCGCTGCCGCTGAAAATCAAAACGGTTGATGCAACCCGGGAGTTCTACGCCAAGCTTGCTGGTCTGGAAGATCCTGAAGATAAACGTAAAGCTATTGGTAACACCTTTATCGATGTGTTTGAGCGCGAAGCCAAAGCGCTTCCCGCTGTGAAGTGGCTCGCACAGGGGACAATCTATCCGGATGTGATCGAGTCAGCAGCTTCAAAACATGGCAACGCACACGTGATTAAATCTCACCACAATGTCGGTGGGTTACCCGAGCGAATGGCTTTAGGGCTGGTTGAACCATTACGTGAACTGTTTAAAGACGAAGTCAGACAAATCGGACTGGTGCTCGGATTACCAAAATCTCTGGTCTTCCGGCATCCGTTCCCGGGGCCAGGCTTAGGCGTTCGGATTCTGGGTGAGGTGAAGCCGCAGTACGCTGATGTGCTGCGACGGGCGGATGCTATTTTTATTGAAGAATTGCGTGAGGCCAGTTTGTATGACGCTGTTTCCCAGGCCTTTGCTGTCTACCTGCCGGTTAAGTCTGTCGGCGTAGTTGGCGATGCACGACGCTATGAGCATGTCATTGCGCTGCGGGCGGTTGAAACCATAGATTTTATGACAGCGCGCAGCGCACGGTTGCCTTACGACTTTATTGAACGTGTTGCCAATCGGATCATTAACGAAATCGCCGAGATTTCTCGGGTGGTTTACGATGTGTCAAGCAAGCCGCCCGCAACCATAGAGTGGGAGTGACATGTTCTGTATACCGGTTCAGATACCCCCTGAATTGTGTGATATCGACGATGAATGTAAGGCCATCTATCACAGTGCAGACAGCGTCTGTATCTGGGTCTTCTCAAGTCGAGAAGCGCGCAACCGCTTTGTAGATGAAACACAGGGTATGTCGAAAGCCGAGCGTGAGGCTGTGTTTGCTCATTTCAGTGATGAGTCTTCTGTATAAATGAGCGGCCTGGCGCCTGATCTTGCACGTGATGAATACTGGATGCTGCAGGCCCTGCAGCAGGCACAACTCGCTCAGGAACAGCAGGAAGTGCCTGTTGGTGCCGTGGTTGTGGTGGACGATGACCTGGTCAGTAGTGGCTACAACCAGACCATTTTGTCGTGTGATCCCAGCGCCCATGCAGAGGTGGTTGCTTTGCGTGCTGCCGCCAGGGCTCTGCATAATCACCGGCTGCCTCAGGTGACTCTTTACGTGACGTTAGAGCCCTGCATGATGTGCGCGGGCGCACTGGTTCAGGCACGCGTGCAACGCCTTGTTTATGGTGCAAAAGAACCCAAGGCTGGCGCAGTCCATAGTCATCCACTTTTACTCAACGACTGGTTGAACCACCAGCTTTCGGTAACTGGCGGGGTATTAGCGCAACCCTGCGGACAGGTGTTGTCAGATTTTTTTGCCGCCAAAAGAGCGCAAGCCGCTCGGACACCGTCGGGTTAGGCGCCCGTCAATAAGGAGTATTTGGACAGTGATAGACAGGGGTCAATCGAAAGGCGGGGAAATTCTGGTTCTCGCTGGTGCACCCGCACTGAGCACGTTTGCGTTGTCGAAGCTGCAGCGCTTCGAGCCTCGCGTGTGTTACGCCGAGTTTGTGCATGTCCTGCTGCTTGAAGCCGCGTTGGATGAAGGCGAACAGCATCAGGTTGACCAACTGCTGCGCTATGGACCGCAACTGGGGTTGCCTGAACCTGCTGGTTTGCGCGCGCTCACCGTCGTGCCGCGAACCGGAACAATTTCTCCCTGGTCCAGCAAAGCGACAGATATCTTTGCGCTCTGTGGGTTGGGTAAGGTCATTCGGGTTGAGCGTGGTGTGCGCTGGTTTGTGAACTCTTCTGAGGAAGGGGCTGATCTAAAGCTTGCGTACTTGCACGATCGCATGACCCAGACAGTGCTGTATGAAGAAAATTTCCAGGCCGTATTTCAGCATCAGCCGCCTGCGCCAGTGGCACACATTAATCTGTTGGCTGAGGGGCGTGAGGCTTTAGTCATGGCCAATCAGACGCTGGGTCTGGCGTTATCAGACGACGAAATCGATTATCTGGACCAGGCTTACAGCGCCGCAGAACGTAATCCTACCGATGCGGAATTGATGATGTTTGCACAGGCGAACAGCGAACACTGTCGGCATAAAATATTCAACGCGCAATGGCATGTGGATGGCGAGCTTCAGCCCAAGTCGTTATTTGCCATGATCAAAAATACCTATCAGAAGACCAACGGGCGCGGTGTTCTGAGCGCTTACTCCGACAACGCAGCGGTGATACAGGGCAGTGAAGAAGCTCGATTTTCGCCTTCACCTGTTGATCATATCTATCAGTTTGAACAGGCACCCGTGCATGTCCTGATGAAGGTAGAAACCCACAATCATCCAACTGCCATTGCGCCGTTTGCAGGTGCCGCAACCGGATCGGGCGGTGAGATCAGAGACGAAGGCGCGGTAGGTCGAGGTTCAAAACCCAAGGCCGGTTTGAGCGGCTTCACAACTTCGCACCTGAAGATTCCGGGACTTGCGCAACCCTGGGAACTGGAGACATCCAAACCAGCCCAGATTGCTGATCCACTGCACATCATGCTGGATGGGCCCATCGGCGCAGCAAGTTTTAACAATGAGTTCGGGCGCCCGGCAATCAACGGCTATTTTCGCACCTTTGAGATGCAGTTAGGTCAGGACGTGCGCGGCTATCACAAGCCGGTCATGATTGCCGGAGGTGTGGGCAGTGTCCGCGAGGAGCATGTGCATGCGCAGGATTTTCCTGTGGGCACGGCTCTGATTGTGCTGGGTGGGCCGGCCATGCTGATTGGCCTGGGTGGCAGCGCCGCGTCCAGCGTTGCCTCGGGAAGCAGCGCGGAAGACCTGGATTTTGCTTCTGTGCAACGGGGCAATCCTGAAATGGAAAGACGTTGTCAGGAAGTCATAGATGCCTGCTGTGGGTTGGGGGATGACAATCCTATACGGCTGATCCATGACGTGGGTGCCGGCGGCTTGTCTAACGCATTGCCGGAGTTGATTCACGATGCCCACGCCGGTGGGCACTTTCAACTGCGTGCGATAAACAGCGCAGATTCGGGTATGTCTCCATTAGAGCTCTGGTGTAATGAGGCTCAGGAAAGATATGTGCTTGGGATTGATGCTGCCGCCCTTGCTCACTTTGAAGCGCTGTGTAAAAGAGAGCGTTGCCCCTATGCAGTTGTCGGGCATTCAACAGATGATGGTCAGCTCGAAGTCTTTGATCAGCAGTTTGACAATTATCCCATCAAGCTGCCGTTAGAAACTCTGTTAGGCAAACCGCCAAAAATGTCACGCGAGTTTGTCAGAGAAAAAATTATTCAGCCTCAGCTCGACCTTTCTGCGGTTGAAGTCACTGAGGCCTTGAGCCGGGTATTGCAGTTTCCGGCCGTTGCCAGCAAACAGTTCCTCATCACGATTGGCGACCGCTCTATCACCGGTCTGGTTGCCTGTCAGCAGATGGTAGGGCCCTGGCAGGTGCCGGTGGCTGATGCAGCCGTCACCATGCGTGGATATACCAGCCTGCGGGGTGAAGCCTTTGCCATGGGTGAGCGCAGTCCGCTTGCGCTGATTGATCCTGCAGCCGCGGCCCGTATGGCAGTTGCAGAGTCGCTGACCAACATTGTGAGTGCCGACCTGGAAGAGGTGGGGCGTGTGGTGTTGTCAGCTAACTGGATGGCGGCGACCGGTTCTAATCTGGAAGAGCAGAGTTTATTTGATTCCGTAGTTGCGGTTGGTGAACAGTTCTGCCCGAGCCTGGGAATAGCCATACCGGTGGGCAAAGACTCGTTATCGATGCAGACGCGCTGGCAGGATAACGGTGAGGCGAAGTCAGTGGTGTCGCCGGTAACCCTGATTGTATCTGCGTTTGCACCGGTGGCGGACGTTACAAAAACGTCGCTGCCTGTACTGCAGCCGGAGCTTGATCATGAGTTGTTGCTCCTGCATTTAGGTGGTGAGGCATTGGGCGGCAGCGTACTTGCGCAAGTCTACAAGCAGCTGGGTAACAATGCGCCCGACGTTGATGATGCTGACATGTTCCGGAAAATGCTGGACTTTGTACTGCAGTCCCGTCGAGCAGAACAGATAATCGCTCAGCACGATAGATCTGATGGCGGGTTGATTGTCACGTTGCTCGAAATGGCATTTGCAGGGCGTTGCGGTTTACAGATCGCTCTGCCGGAAGAGGCCGATACGTTGGCCACCTTGTTCAATGAAGAGGTAGGCATCGTTGTGCAGGTTGCCCGTTCGAACGTCGACGACTTTGTTGCTGCTGCACCTTGCCATGTTTTGCGGCTGGGCTGCGCCACGCGCGCAGAACAGATCATAGTTTCGCAAGGCGCACAGCGCATTATTGCCAGTTCCCGCGCAGAGCTGGAGCAGGTCTGGGCAAAAACCAGCCATGCCATGGCGCGTCTACGCGATAACGAAGCCTGTGCTGACGAAGAATATGAGGGGCTGCAGGACTCTGCTGAGAAAACTCCCGGGCTGCACGCGCAAACAACGTTTGTGGTGGATGAAGACATCTGCGCGCCTTTTATATCCGCAGCAAAACCTAAGATCGCTATTCTTCGGGAGCAGGGGGTAAATGGCCAGATCGAAATGGCAGCAGCGTTTACCGCAGCGGGCTTTGAGTGTGTGGATGTCCATATGAGCGATCTCATAGAAGGGCGCCAACACCTGAATAACTTTACCTCTGTGGTTGCCTGTGGCGGCTTTTCTTACGGCGATGTGCTGGGTGGTGGCGGTGGTTGGGCAAAAAGTATTCTGTTTAATGAGTCCGTTCGTCGCCAGTTTGAAGATTTTTTTAAAGCAGATCGTCTGGTGCTGGGTGTGTGTAATGGGTGCCAGATGCTCAGTGGTATACACGAACTGATTCCCGGTGCGCAGCACTGGCCGCGGTTTGTAGCGAACCGGTCCGAGCAGTTTGAAGCGCGCATGGTCATGACCCGTATCGAGAACAACAGCTCTCCCTGGCTGTCTTCAATGGCTGGCAGTATTTTTCCCGTGGCTGTAGCTCACGGGGAAGGGCGTGCAGAGTTTCGCCAGCAGAGCGATCTATCGGTTTTACAGCAGGCGAATCAGACGGCCATGAGCTACGTGGATGGCGCCGGAGAAACAACTATGGTGTATCCACATAATCCGAATGGTGCGCCTGGAGGGCTGGCTGGAGTTACTGCCAATAACGGCAAGGTCCTGATTGCCATGCCTCATCCGGAACGTGTTTATCTCAGCCGGCAGAATGTCTGGCAGGATAAGCGCTGGGGCGAATATGGCCCGTGGATGCGCTTGTTTCGCAATGCCAGGGTGGCGTTGGGTTGATGACCCGAACCGGCAAGTGCACTAGCGTCGTTTGAATTCCATCGCTTCTGAGCGAATTTGAAATTGTCCGCTCTTACGATCTTCAAAGTAGTACTGCAGCGACTTGGTGATGACGGGAAAGGCCAGGTTGTCCCAGGGAATTTCATGCTCTTTGAACAAGCGCACATCAAGGCTCTCTTCACCGCTGCTGAAATCCAGGTCGCTCAACTGCGCCCGATAGAACATATAAGCCTGAGATATGTGAGGCAGGCTGAAAACCGTATAAAGCTCTAAATCGGCGACGCGGGCATTGGCTTCCTCTTCGGTTTCGCGGGCTGCACCGGCGGCAATGGTTTCCCCGTTTTCTAAAAATCCTGCAGGCAGGGTCCAGTACCCTTTGCGTGGGTCAATGGCGCGCAGGCACAGCAGAACACGATCGTCCCAGACCGGCAGACAACCCGTGATGATGCGCGGGTTAACATAGTGAATGGTGTCGCAGTCGTTACAGACATGCCGTTCGCGGTTGTCGCCGGGCGGAACGGTGAAGGTCAGCGTAGCGCCGCAATTACTGCAGAATTTCATAGCACCGCAGTATAACCAGCTGCTGCTGATTAGTCTTTGTCCTCATCCGGACCATCAAGATCATCATCTTCGTCATCAAAGTTGATATAACTGCGTGGAGGCTTTGGAAATGCCAGTACTTTGGCTTTCGGCGTCTGTTCGGATTCCTGTTCAGCGACCAGGGGTGTCACCATGGAGCGGTGCAGGTCAGCCAGCGAATGGCACATCATTTCTGATATTTTGATGGTTGCAGCCAGTGGTGAACGCGCACGCTCACGCTCCAGGTCAACCCGAAACTGTAATCCTTCAAGACGTTTGCGTTTTTGTTCCGTGGTGGCACCCGCAATCACGTGTTCAGTGAGTATGCGGCGCAGTTTCTCCAGACGCTGCGGGTCGTTACGTGCCATGTCTACCAGTACATCAAACGCTGGTAGTTTCTGTTTCATTGTGTCTCTTTCATTGAACCCCTAACGCTTAGGACTATGCATCAGCCTGTCCAGATAACCTAACGTCGAGCTGTAAGGGAATTGTGAGGGTAGTTGTGCATCGGATGGGTTGTTTTGTGGGGTCGGGTGCTTACCATGGGCGCTGTCTTTAATAATCTGTTTTGCGGGGGAATGCTGTGTTGTATCAGTTGGGTGACGTTAAGGTGCGTGCCGAAGGAGATTACTGGGTCGCAGATAACGCGATTGTGGTGGGCAATGTGTTGCTCAAGCAGGATGCCAATATCTGGTTTAACGTGGTGCTGCGGGGGGACAACGACCTGATCACCGTGGGTGAAGGCTCCAATGTCCAGGATGGCTCAGTACTACACACCGATGTCGGCTATCCGCTTGAGATTGGCCCACACGTTACCATCGGACACAAAGTCATGCTGCATGGCTGCACCATAGGTGAAGGATCGTTAATTGGTATCAATTCCGTAATTCTCAACGGCGTTAAGATAGGTAAAAACTGCATTATCGGCGCTAACGCATTGTTAACTGAAGGAAAAGAGATTCCGGATAACTCGATGGTACTGGGTTCGCCAGGCAAAGTTGTGAAAACGCTGTCGCCGGAACAAGGCCAGGCCATACGCCTGGGGGCTGCACACTATGTCGAAAATGCGCGACGCTTTCGCGCTGAGATGGCGGCGCAA
>CBDUMB010000050.1:0-11234 GCA_965368205.1 uncultured Pseudomonadaceae bacterium
TATTCAGATTACGAGCGCAGGCGAAACTCCGAAGATCGGCTGTTTCGTTTTGGTCTGACGAATACCGCGCCTGACGCCGTTCGTCTGCAAACACCTGACCAGTTGTTTGGTTTGGATAACTGGGGCGCGGGATATCTGGATGTGGATGATTTCTCGGGACGCGCAGCTGACTCGAGTGATATTTTCCCGTTTGCTGAGTCCAGCGAAGAAACGACCGGCTACTATCTGGCGTTTGATGCCCAGATGACGGATCGAATTCGTGTGCAGGCCGGTGTTCGCAAAGAAGACACTACTCTGGAAGCAGATGCCTTTGGTGGCAGCACGTTACCGGGGACAAACAATCAGATCTCGGAAGACTACGACGATACGCTGCCGTCCGCTTCGGTGACCTTCGAATTTGTCAACGATATGCAGTTACGGCTTGCCTATTCCGAAACCGTCAACCGCCCCAGCCTGCTGGAAATTACCGGTTCAACCATACGTAACCCTGAAGATGGGCAGTTGTATCGAGGTAACGTGTTCCTCAAGCCTGCGCAGCTGACCAACTATGACCTTCGCTGGGAGTGGTACTTTGGTGAAGCGGACAGTGTATCGGTAGGGGTGTTTGCGAAAGAGTTTGATGAGCCCATTGAGCTGGGCAGAATCGAAGCGGAAAACGAGATTTTCACCTGGTACAACGCTGAAGAAGCGGATCTTGAAGGCGTTGAAATTGAGTTCCGCAAAGATCTCTTTTTCGACCGCTGGTTCGAATGGGGTCCTGATTGGGATCTGTTCACACTGTCGGCAAACGTCTCGTTCATCGACTCCGAGGTCACCCTGTTCGGTCCTGGCGAAACTGCTGCCGACGTGCCGCTTACCGGTAACCGGGGCCTTGATTCGGTGTTCGCAAACAAACGCCAGCTCACCGGTCAATCCGACCTCCTGGGTAACCTGATGCTCAGCTACTCCAACTATGAAACGGGTATTGAGGGATCTCTGGCGTATAACTACACCGGCGAGCGTATCGCTCTCGTGGGTGCGGTAAACGCCCCTGACGTCATCGAAGAAGCCCGTGGCAAACTGGACTTCCTCATCAAATATCAATTCCTCATGTGGCAGACAGACCTGGAACTTGAGTTCAAGTTACAGAATCTGCTTGATGAGGAAGTGAAGTGGACCCAGGGCGGTCGCGTTTATGAGCGATACAGCCCCGGTGTGACCTACAGCTTAGGCCTCAGAATGAGCCTGTGAGTTCATAATTCTGTCATATAGCGGCCACATAATGGTCTTATGAGATCGTTAATCATCATTTTTGTGGCTGTGCTGGCCGTCTCCGGATGCGCAAGCCAGGCGCCTACCTTCTCCTGGTACCACCCGATGGGTGGCGAATACCTGTTTTCCTTCGATGCCGGTGAATGTACCGAAATTGTTGCGCAGCAGGGACAGCAACTTGGTGTCGATACTCAAGGCCCGTTTTTCCAGTGTATGCACAGCCGCGGTTATTATCTTGTTGATGCCCAGGGCATTGTGCAGGCGCCTGAAGAAGTTGTGCTCGCAGAAGGACCGCAGATTTCGCAGCAGTAGCGTCGTCTGCTGACCCGTTCTAAAAGTTCTTGCTGACCGCCCCCGTGTTCGAGTTGTACTCAAACGACAGCGTCGGCGCATCGGTAAACGTATAGCGGCACACCCCACCTCCCAGATAGGCCGGCTGCACATCTGCATCGCTGGTCAAAGCAATCGTTACGCTGCCTTGTAAAAGGGCGTTTGATATCGATATACAGTCGGCGACATTGTTTAGACTGGGATTGGCTTCAATCCCCCCGAACCATTGTTGCGAAGGCCAGCCATTGGCGTTGAAATCAATCTGGCCATCCGTGCCCGGACCAAACACCGGAAGATCTTCAGCTGGACGACCACCTGCCTGCAGCTGCCAGACTGAGTGGGCGAGTTGTACGCTGGATTGTAAGGCTGCAACCGTCGTTTCCGCACGTGCTGACCGCGCATCGTCGTCGATGTTGATGAAGCGAGGCAAGGCCACAGCAGCCAGTATGGCGATCAAAAGAATGACCACGACCAACTCCACCAGGGTAAATCCCAGCGTTGCAAAAAAGACCATCTGGTGGTTTCTGCTGCCCATACCGCAAGTTTAGGCCAGAAACCGCTTGTTGCATGTTTTCCAGGCTCACTGGTACCGCGTTTGCTTAAATAGTCCTAGTTTTCCAACGTTGCTGGGTTAAGCTCCAAGGCTGAGGCAATGGGGAAAAGAGAAAACAGATGACACAAAGAGTAGATCTGGGTGGCACACCAACGGGTCCGCTGGCAGGTGTGCGTGTGATTGATTTCACTGCGGTTTATTCCGGACCGATCGCGGCTTCGATCCTGGGTGATCAGGGCGCGCAGGTGATTAAGGTCGAATCCGCGGCGGGTGATCTTATGCGTAGAGGCCTGCCGAAAAGTAACGGCCTGGGTGGCGCGTTTGCTGCCATGAACCGCAATAAAAAATCGGTTTGTTTGAATCTGCAAACCGATGCCGGGCGCGAGATTGCCCGTCAATTGGTCAGCACCGCCGATGTGGTCATGGAAAATTTCCGCCCCGGCGTCATGGACAGACTGGGTATCGGCTATGACAGCTTTAAAGCTGAGCAACCGAAACTGGTGTACGTGTCGATTAATGGTGTCGGTTCAGTGGGGCCTTACGCTAACCGACGGGTTTACGATGCCGTGATTCAGGCTATTTCCGGTTTCACTACGCTGCAACCGGAAGGTGACCCGGCCATGGTTAACTCCCTGGTGTGTGACAAAGTGACGTCGCTGACCGCTGCCCAGGCGGTAACCGCCGCACTGTTCCAGGCAGAACGTTCAGGTCAGGGCCAGCGCGTGGAATTGTCCATGCTTGACGCCAATCTCTATTTCCTGTGGCCTGATGTGATGACTAATTTCACTTTTATGGACCCGGAAGTCGAAAAGATTCCTTATCTCGACCACAGCCTGTTCCTGCGCCGCACCCTTGATGGCTGGATAGCGGTGATGCCGGTACAGCAGGCTGAACTGCTGGGTGCTTTCCGCGCCCTCGGGGTTGAGCATCTGATTGATGACGAACGCTTCAACACATTTGAAGCGCGCGCGCGCAATCGCACGCTGATGAAGCAGCTCATGGATGAAGCGTACGCAAAGTTCTCTACGGATGAATTGGTGGAGCGCATGGAAGCAAACGATGTGCCGTACTCGCGCGTGAACATGCGTGACGAGGTTGTGGATGATCCGCAAATACAGGCCATGCAGGCTTTGTGGCGCTATGAACATCCGCTCGCGGGTGAGGTTCGATCGCCGCGGCCCCCTGCGCAGTTTGAACGCACCCCCAGTAATGTACATGCACACACGCCGGGGCTGGGTGAGCACAATGCGGAAATTCTGGCTGAGCTGGGCATAGAAAAGGCGCGTATTTCTCAGCTTTACGACGAAGGTGTGCTGTATGATGACGTCGCTGAAAAATCCTCTCCCTAAGGTTCCTTTATGTCGTTCTTTTATCCTTTGAACATCACAACCTCGCTGGCGGCAACGTTTCTGCGTGGCGGTGCAGGTGTATCTGCCCGGCCCGCATCCAAAATGCCGGCACAGTTGTTGAAACTGTACGAGTTCGAAGGCTGCCCGCATTGCCGTCTGGTGCGCGAAGTGCTTACGGAGCTGGACATCGATGCATTGATTCTACCCTGTCCGAAGGGTGGGCATCGTTACCGGGACGAAGTGGTTGAGCAGGGTGGTAAGGCGCAGTTTCCGTATCTGGTTGACCCGAATACCGATGTCCGCATGTATGAGTCGTCAGATATCATCGACTATCTGTTTGCCACCTACGCAGGTCGTCCAAAGCCCTGGCACTGGCAGGCCATAGAGCTTCAGCGCTTCAGTTCTGTACTGGCTGCTGTGCCTCGAATGGGCCAGGGTGTGATGGTGAAAAACTCTGAAGCACCAGAACAACCTCTGGAGCTTTATAGTTTTGAGTCGAGCCCTTTTGCGCGCCCGGTGCGAGATCTGTTGTGTGAGATGGAGCTGCCTTACATCCTGCGATCCGTTGGTCGCACGCGATTGGCAGATTGGGTGCCGCCGGCAATGCGCAAGGCCCAAACTGAACAGGACGAACCGGCCACTCGTAACCGGCAGGCTTTGCAGGCGAGGGTAGGGGTTATTTCGATTCCCTACCTGGTGGATCCCAACACAGGTGTTGAGTTAGCAGAGTCGTCCGACATTCTGGATTATCTGCAGAAAACTTACGCGCGCTAGAGGCCTTGGCCAGCAGTTTGGAACGGCCAGCTGGTTTTCACACAAGAAATACAAGTCCCAGAAAAACGAGCAGGCCGCTGCCCATAGTGGCAACCGTTTTGTTGCGTAAACCTTTAGACGATAGACCCAGCCAGGCGCCGCTGAGCAGCACAAACAACAGGGCGGCCGCCATAATCTTCTGAAATTCTTTGAACAGCACCGGTCCATGGCCTTTGTGTAATTCGATCATGCGTTTCTGCAAGCTGGGTACGTTTCTGCTGATTCCAACGCCGTCCGCAGTTGCTTCTATGACGTAGTAGGTTCTGGACGTGGGCCGTGTTGTCAGAGTATTCCCGCCGGCGCGCAGGTATTCAAAATTGTGAGTGACCCCCGCATCCGCAAGCAGGCGGCTGACGTCTTGTTCCAGGCTCTGAGAGTTCAGGTCCAGAGAAGCGCCAGCGGGTGCGGGTATCGTAATTTCTTCAACGCTACCTTTTATACCGAGCAGGTAAAGGCCACCGGACGTGGCGATAATGACCAGTACCGGGGCGAAAAAAGCGGCTGCGAAAAGGTGGGCTTTTATCCAGAAACTGCGATTCATGATGTGTTCTCAGGCGTAAGTCAGATGGGCGGACGCCCATCTTAGACCAGAACGGAAAAGATCAGAACGTGAACCTGACGCCAACCGACGCTGTGGTGTCTTTGTTAGGTCGGGCGCCGTAGGGTTGGCGGCCTAAGATGTCTTCTTCACCCGTGAGGTTTTCTACCCGGGCAAACAACTCGGTGGCTTGATTGAGGTTGTAGCTGCCTGAAAGATCAACGCTCAGGGTGCTGTCGGTCTTTTCAAAGGCGCCGCAGGATGCGCGCACACAGACTTCATCCACATAGTTTGCGGCCAGGTAGATGTCCCATTCGCTTCCAACTAAACCAAGTGAAACATTCAGCTGGTTTTCCGGGATGTAAGGTATGGGGTCACCTTTGCCCACATCGCCAAAAAAGTCGGTGTTGCCAATGTCCGTATCGAATTTGCTGTCGATGAAGGTGTAGGCGAGTTCCAGGGGGATCGCAATCTCACCTGCCGGGTTCAGGTTTGTACCCAACAGCATCTCGAAACCCTGCACGGTGACAGCATCACCATTAAAGGCGTCACCTATTTCGCAGTCTGAGCCGGAAGAGGCTGTACATTCGCCCAACAGATTATCGTAGTCGCTTAAGAAGTAGGCAGCTTCAACGCGTAAATTGTTATCGCCGAAGCGTACGCCGATTTCGTAGTTGATGGCTTCTTCTTCATCCACGCCGGGTGCATTGCTTGGTGCGGTGAACCCTTTGTGGATGCCGGCAAACACGCTCAGCTCATCGCTGACGCTGTAGATGACACCCATGCCGGGTAGCCACACAGTGGTGTCGTTTGAACGTTTGTCCCGCAGATTGTCAGCACTGCGTGAAGCTGGGTCCAGTGTGCTGCCAGGACGTATCTCCCAGCGTGTGCGTTCCTGTTCGATGTCTTCAAAACGCAACCCCGGGGTCAGCGTCCAGTTGCCAATTTCAATGCGGTCGTAGATATGTATGGCAAGCGCCTGCGCTTCCTGAACGCGGTTGCCGGCATTGCCTAATAAACCAATATCATCGCGGACCAGCTGGCCAGATATCTGGCTATAGCTGCTGTTACGTTGCAGGCGGTCTTCTTCGTCTTCGTGAATGCGTAAGCCAACTTCTATGGAGTGAGACCAGTCACCGATCAAGACATCCCAATCCAGACCGAGCTGGATGCCGCGTGAAAAATACTCGCGGTCGTTGGCGCGCAGCTGCAGGCTGCCGGCAGGTGTATCAATGCTGCCGTCCAGAATGCTCTGTAACTGATCGCTGTCCAGGCCGCCGAGGGTTTCGCCACTGTTCACAGCCTGCACAACATCAAACCAGCTGGTGCGGGAGAAACTCTCCGCGTCCGCTGAGCCGTCGAAATCGATGCCTTCGGTTTTGAACCAGCTTCGCTCATGGGTGTTGTTGTAAACCGTGGCGTCGAAACTCATACGGTCACTGATATCCCATTCGTACCGCAATATGACCTGTTCATGCTGGGTAGCTATGTTGTCCAAAGCAGACAAGCCGTAACGACGGAACGCATCGTCACGAAAGTCGCCATCGGTGAGGCCGAGGTAAGTCTGGTCTGAATCCTGTTCAGCGTACTGTAACTTCAGTTCGACACGGTGATTAGCGTTATCCGGTGCGTAACTTAATTTAACGGTGTAGTCCTCTACGTCCAGACCAGTATCACCGCCTCTGTCGATAGACTGGAATCCATCTGACTGCCACTGATGAGTTTCCACAAGATAGCCAAAACCGGCATCGGTGCGCGCGCCATAGTGAGCATGTAAACGATAGGTTGAATCTTCTCCGGCTTCCAGGGTGACTCTGCCGCCAGCGGTTTCAGGAATTGGCACGGAGATCATATTGAGGGCGCCACCGATGGTGTAGGGCCCCTGAGTGATCGCCGCAGGACCTTTGAGTACTTCAATGGCAGACATGCGACCGATGGTTGGAAAGTAGTAGGCGCTGGGTGCGGAGTAGGGGGCCGGTGAAATCAGCACGTTGTCTTCTAACAGTGTGATTCTACCGCTACGTTCAGTAGCTACACCACGTATGCTGATGTTCGGGCGCAGACCATAGCCGTCTTCTATCTGTACTGAGACTCCGGGAATCTGGCGGACAATGCGTTGAATGTCATTGTGACCGAGCTGTTCAATCTGCTCAGCGCTCACGTAGTGTGCGCTACCGGCGACCTGTTCGCCCAGCAGCGGTTCACCGACGATGGTCATTTCTTCTTCAAAAAAGGTTGCGCCGTCGTCGGCCTGTGCTGTGCTGGCAATCCCAGCGAAGACCAGGACAAGCGCACAGATGCTGGTGCGCGGCTTCAATACTTCAAACTGCATTTTAGATTCCACATAAGAACGGCTTTCAAGCCGCGGTAGTGCGGTGCAATATCCTCTAAATGAGAATGATTATCAATACTAAAGTGATAGATATTTGCATATAGATCGACAGAAGACAGAGCAGGGCTTCAGCCTGATTGCATCGAGCACTGCAGCACGCGTGAAGGGTTATCGATTGGTCTATGAATCGGCGCTAATATAGGAGCATTGAAGCAATCCCGGGAGCTCTAATGCAGCTGGAATCTGATTACTGTCAGGCCACTATGAACTATCTTGGTGGTTTGCAGACCGTACCTGTCGAGGTCAGCATTAAGAATGGCCGGCTTGCGCATCATCTATCCTGGCAGAAAAATGGCTTTGAATTGATCAACAGCACAAGCGCTGTGCAGAACTGGTCAAACGATGCAGAGGTCGCGCGTGTGTATTACGAAGAAATGTCGATGCTTGCCCGCGCACTGACCGGCTGCGACCATGCGCTGGTGGCAGGCCATATCAGCCGTAACCCCGAGCAGGCCGACTTGCATGAAGATTACGCGCCCATTGCATTTGTACATTCCGATTTCACCGATAACTATGGCGATCTGCTGATCCAGCGGTATCGCCAGAACAGCGCTGAAGCTGCCGCTGCGCTGTCTTCATCCGGGATCACAGTTGATGATATGGCGCGCGCTAAACGCCTGTTGATTCTGCAGTTCTGGCGCAACGTCGGCCCCGAGCAGATGGACTATCCGCTCGCTTTCTGCGATGCGCAGAGTGTGCCCCGCGCCGATATGCAATCGATTCATGTGCCAAATTACGCTGGCGGTGATTTTGCCTTTGATACTTTTGCTGTGACGCCACCACCGGCGCAGGATGCACATGCCTGGTATGTCTTTCCTGATATGTCCCGTGACGAAGCGGTTGCGTTTCGCACTTTTGACAGCGAAATGGTTGCCTCCGGGGCGCGTTATTGGACGCCTCATTCCGCATTCCTGGATGCAACGGCAGGTGATCATGCCCCCGCTCGTCGCAGCATAGAGGTGCGTGCCACCTGCCTGTTTTTCTGAAATATACGATAGTTGTCCTGTCACGAGGGGTGGCTTGCGACTAACTGTCTAATTTCTATTGAAAAACTGTGCTTGAAGCGCTGCAAAACCGGCAGTAGAATGCGCGCCTGCACGAGTCTGCGCCCAGAGCAGGTGTGCATGGAAAATGGTAAAAAGAGTGGCTGATCACGCTGACATCGGAAAGGGGTGCCAGGCGCGTTCGGCCGTTTGCTGTCGCTGGTCGACGGTGTTATGAGCAGCCAGTACTTTAGAGTGTATGGCGGGAGAGACCTATTAAGAAAGGAATGAAGCGAGCCGAGCGTTCGTTACTCAACGAAGAAATTCGTTCAAGCAACGTACGTCTGGTCGCCGCAGACGGATCTCAACGAGGCGTGGTTTCACGCGAGGAAGCGCTGGCAGAGGCACGCGCGAGTGGCCTGGATCTGGTGCTGGTAGCATCTGAGGCCGAGCCACCAGTCTGCAAGGTGATGGATTATGGGAAGCATCTGTTTGAGCTGAAAAAGACCAAAGCAGCGCAACGTAAAAAACAGAAGCAGATCCAGGTTAAAGAAATTAAATTTCGACCCGGAACGGAAGAAGGCGATTATCAGGTGAAACTACGCAACCTGAGACGCTTTTTAGAAGAGGGTGATAAAGCCAAGATTTCATTGAGGTTTCGTGGGCGTGAAGTTGTTCACCCCGAAATCGGCATGGAATTGATGAAGCGCATTGCTGGAGATCTTGATGATTTAGGTCAGGTTGAATCTGAACCTAAATTTGAAGGCCGGCAAGTGATCATGGTTTTGCAACCCAGAAAGAACAAGAAGAGCTGACGGCTAACGCCCGCAGGCTTTCACTAGCTTTCGTACCGGATCGTGCCCTAAGCCGCTTTTAAAAAGCGGCTTTAACAATTGCGTGGAGAAAGAGGCCAATGCCAAAACTTAAAACCAATCGTGGTGCAGCGAAGCGTTTTCGTAAAACGTCCAGCGGCTACAAGCACAAACAAGCGAACAAGAATCACATCTTGACGAAAAAAAGCACCAAGCGTAAGCGTCAGCTCAGAGGACTCACCGGAGTTGCGGCTGCAGACGTGCCAGGGTTGCGTCAACTGATTCCCACCAAAGCTCGATAGGAGTAAACCATGCCGAGAATAAAACGTGGCGTGGCTTCAAGAGCACGTCGTAAAAAGATTTTAAAAGCCGCCCGTGGTTATTACGGTGCGCGCAGTCGTACATTTAAGGTCGCCAAGCAGGCGGTTATTCGCGCAGGCCAATATGCCTATCGTGACCGTCGCCAGCGTAAGCGCCAGTTTCGCCAGCTCTGGATTGTGCGTATTAACGCCGCAGCCCGGGAACACGGCCTGTCTTACAGCCGGTTTATAGCCGGTCTCAAAGAAGCTGGTGTAGAAGTTGACCGTAAAGTGCTGGCCGATATTGCCATGCACGAAAAAGAGGCTTTTGCCGCGCTTGCTGAGCGCGCCAAATCCGCACAAAGCGCAGCTGCCGCTTAGCGGCAGCACAC
This sequence comes from uncultured Pseudomonadaceae bacterium, assembly GCA_965368205.1. Lineage (GTDB taxonomy): Bacteria > Pseudomonadota > Gammaproteobacteria > Pseudomonadales > Azotimanducaceae > UBA4421. The sequence continues at coordinate 9,713 of CBDUMB010000050.1, forward strand.
TGCCTAGCGGCAGCACACAGTTTCTCAGGAGACCTTAATCAGGAATCCTTGCCGAAATGTTGTGCGTGCAATGAAGGGAAGGACTCAGGTTCTTCCTTTTTTTTTGGCGACTTTTTTAACGAAGAAGTATCGGTAGACGTTAACGACTTGGACACATGATGGATACACAGGAAATACTGGCCAGAGCCCGGCAGGCCGCAGAGGCTGCGGAAGATCTGCGCGCCTTGGATGAAGTGCGCGTTGCCTATCTCGGTAAAAAAGGCGAATTGACCGGCCTGTTGAAAGGTCTGGGCAAACTCGACGCATCGGAGCGCCCGGCTGCCGGGGCTAAAATCAACGAAGCCAAGGAAGCCCTCCAGGCGACCCTGGATCTGCGCAAAAACAATCTGGAGCAGGCTCAGCTGGCGCAGTCACTGGCTCAGGAATCCGTAGATATCAGCCTGCCGGGTCGCCACCCGGATCAAGGTGGCTTGCACCCGGTGACCCAGGCGATGTATCGCATCGAAGAAATATTTGTGGGTGCCGGCTACTCCGTAGTGACCGGACCAGAGGTCGAAAACGACTATTACAATTTTGAAGCACTGAACATTCCTGCACACCATCCTGCCAGAGCCATGCACGACACGTTCTATTTTGGTGACGGCCAGTTGCTGCGTACGCATACCTCGCCCAGCCAGGTGCATACCATGGAAAATCAGACGCCACCAATACGGGTGATCTGCCCGGGTCGCGTTTATCGGCGTGATTCTGATTTGACGCACAGCCCCATGTTTCATCAGGTAGAAGGGCTGGTGGTGGACAAGGACATCAGTTTTGCTGACCTCAAAGGTACGGTCACAGATTTTATCCGTAAGTTCTTTGAAAAAGACCTGGCGGTACGGTTTCGACCCTCTTACTTCCCCTTTACTGAGCCGTCTGCTGAGGTGGATGTGCAGTGTGTGCACTGTATGGGTGACGGCTGTCGTGTGTGCAGCCATACGGGCTGGCTAGAGGTGATGGGTTGCGGTCTGGTACATCCGAATGTGCTGGAAATGTCCGGTATAGATTCAGAAGTGTATTCCGGCTTTGCTTTTGGCTTCGGTGGTGATCGCTTAGCAATGTTGTTGTATGAGGTGGATGATCTGCGTCTGTTTTTCGAAAACGACGTGCGTTTTCTGCGTCAATTCAACTAGTCGGAGAGACATATGAAATTCAGTGAAGCGTGGTTGCGCGAATGGGTTAATCCAGACCTTGCGCGTGATGATCTGTTACAGCAGCTCACCATGGCTGGTCTGGAAGTGGACGGTGTTGAGCCCGTGGCTGAGACGTTTTCAGGTGTGGTCGTGGGTCTGGTAGAAAGCTGCGAAAAACACCCGGATGCGGACAAGCTTTCTTTGTGCAGCGTTTTTGATGGCAAGGAGCGCCACCAGGTTATTTGTGGTGCGCCTAACGTACGTAAGGGTCTGGTGACGGCTTACGCAAAAGTGGGTGCGGTGTTGCCCGACAACTTCAAAATTAAAAAAGCAAAGCTGCGCGGCGTTGA
>CBDUMB010000051.1:0-11191 GCA_965368205.1 uncultured Pseudomonadaceae bacterium
CTTGTTATTGTGATCCTGTACGACGACCTGGGAACGAAACAGCGCCATCATTTCGACGCAGACGATAAAGACAATGATCAGTCCGCCAAAAATAACCGCGCCGCTGATGGCTAATACGATCCCTGCAAGTAATAAACTCATGTTGATGGCGCCACGCGTGTAGTTTCCCAGGTACATGTGGTGCAGGCCGGTCAGGAAAAAATAGTTCAGCATGGCGTAAGTGTCAGGGTCTTTGAGTTGCTCGGATAGCGACTCGTAAAAGACAAGACGCTGGGCATCGCTGAGTTCGCGTACCGTCAGACGGATGGCTTCTTCTTCCTTGGCGACCTTTTTGGCATCCAGGCTCAGAGCTTCAAACATCGTTTTGCCTGGCCGGTGGTGTAGGGGTCATTTATCGGGGCTTGCAGGTGTCGATGTTTACATCTGCGGATACGCGCCCAGCCAATACGGCTGCCGCGCAGCAAACCTTTGTCTTCAATAGCCTGGCGAGTGTATTCCGAGCAGGTGGGCGTGAAGTTACATGACACGCCAAAATAACGCAGGCCGCCACCACCTTGCTGGTAGCGCTGTATCAGAGCGCACGCCAGTTGCCTGGGAGATTGCATCAGTTTGGCTCAGCGCCCCAGAGTGACAATGACAGTTTCCCGGGACCAGAACAGCATGAAACGTTTGTTTTCTATCGCCTGGAAAACCAGCTGCCAGCCGTCGGCTGCGTGTTTGTTGAGCTCGGTTTCAAGCTCTTTGATTGGCAGTCCGGACGAGCCCACCAGTAACGTGCCACAACCGCCCTCTGCAACGGTTAATACTTTGTATTCCTTGTAGGCCATATCTCTCTCTTGGGGTGGTGGTTGTTTAAGCCAGGGTTATCCGCGTACGGCAGCAAATCGCCGGCGGATAGCGTCGGCTTCGCTGCGATTGCCTTCAGCCTGTCTGATATCAGCCATCTGCAACCATGCAGAACGGCTTAGCGCGGGGTCGTCTCCTGCCAGAGCAATAGCTTTGCGCACATGCTGGTTGGCCGCCGGAAGATTATTATCTGCCAGATGTGCTGCGCTGAGTTCGGTCCAAAGCTCTGCGTTACGTGGATCGATACGTACGGCACGTTCCAGATAAGTAATCGCGGTCTGCGGCGCGGCATCTGCCATGGCGGCCTGGGCCTGGGCGAGGAGTGTGACGGTGGCGGCGGAAGTGTCTGGCGCCGATTGTGTTGCTGCGGTGTCAACCTCGCCTGCCTCGCGTTCAATCGGTGTCGCCCCTGACTCCTCGATCACCGGCGGGGTTGTTTGTGGCGTTGCGCAGCCGCTTAACCACAGTAACAACGTCACCGCGATGAAGGTTGGCAGGCAGGTTTGTTGAGGTCTGCGGGTTACGGTCACTGGACTCACTATGTTCAAAGCTGCGTAGGAGCAGCTAATAATAGGTAGTTATTGACTGCCAAACCAGCGTCGTAAGCCACTGCCGGAATTGATGCGGCAGCCGGGTTTGGTTTGCAGATTCTCATAGTCAGGAATAGGCACATTCACCACTTCAGCGCATTCGGCGTTGGCGCGTAAGCCGCTGCTGAATTCTATGTCGACCAGGTCTGCACTGGGCGCGTGCGTGAGCGGATCAATACCGTCCTGTCGCGCCATGCCGTTCCAGATTCGCAAAGCGCCTGATGCGCCGGTCAGCCCGGTAACCGCGTTATCGTCTCTACCGACCCAGACGACAGAGACATGGCTGTTGTCAAAACCGGCAAACCAGCTGTCGCGATTGTCGTTAGAGGTGCCGGTTTTGCCTGCCACACCGCGTCTGGCATAGGGTGAAGATTTGCCCGTACCTTTAGCCATGGCAATTTCCAGGGCGCGGTTAATGGTTGCCGCATGGCGGGACTCAATGGTTTGTTGCAACTCAAACGGGTGATGAGTTAATGCCTGTCCGCGCTCGTCCAGGACCGCAATAACCGCCTTGGGTGGTGTGCGGAAACCGCCGGATGCAAAGTTCCCATACAGCTCAAGCATAGCCAGCGGAGACAGCGCTTCGGCGCCGAGCAGGAATGAGGGGTACTGATTCTGTGGCACGTGACCGATGAGATGTCGGAACCGCTGTTGGATGAGTGGCAAACCCACCTGCATACCAAGGTGCACAGTCGCCAGGTTAGATGATTCCGCCAGCGCCCGGATCATCGGCAGCTCGCCGGTGTATTCACCGTTGAAATTCTTAGGTGCCCAGACGTCGCCAAATTCAGGTTCAATGGTAATCGGCTCGTCTTTTATGATTGTGCCCAGGTGCATGCCGGATTCGATGGCGGTGAGGTATACAACCGGTTTAATCAGAGAGCCAACTGAACGTTGCGCGTTTAAAGCGCGGTTGAACCCATCCACCCGGCCTTTGCGGCCACCTACCAGGGCGTGTATTTCACCGGTCTGGCTGTCTGCCACTACTGCAGCTGCCTGTAAAGTGCCTGGCTCGATCTGTCGATCACCTTCAATCTGATTCAGCGTATTGCTCACCGCGCGCTGCACGGCCTCCTGCTGTCGGGGCTTGATGGTTGTGAAGATGCGCAGACCTGCAGAGGAGAGCGCCTCGGGGTCATACTGGTCTTTAAGCTCGGTGCGCACCTGATCCATGAACGACGGGTAGTAGGCGCCACCGCTGGTAGGACTGGCGACAACGCCTAAGGGTTGGGCCAGCGCGGTGGTCAGCTGCTGGGTATCTATCAAGCCGTCACTTTCGAAGGTGGCAAGAATACGATTGCGGCGTTCGAGCGCGCGCTCAGGATGACGAAACGGATTGTAGAAAGAGGGTCCGCGGATGATCGCAATCATCGTTGCGATCTCGTCGCTTTCAAGTTCGGCTAATGGCTTGTTGAAGTAGAACTGCGCACCCAGGCCAAACCCGTGCACCGCGCGAGAGCCATTCTGGCCGAGAAATATTTCGTTGATATAAGCGGTTAACAGATCTTCTTTGGAAAAGCGCGCATCGAGGATGATCGCCATGGCAACTTCTTTGAGTTTGCGCTCGATGGTTCGGCGGTTGTCGAGAAAATAACTTTTAACCAACTGCTGAGTTAAGGTGCTGCCACCCTGCTGGCGCTCGCCGGCGCGTAGATTCACCATGAAGGCGCGAGCAATGCCGCGGATGCTGAATCCTGCATGCTCATCAAAATTACGGTCTTCAACCGCTTTCAGACCTTCGGATAACAGCGATGGTACCTGCTCCGGGGACAGAATGATGCGGTCTTCGCCGTGGCTGGGAAAGAAGCTGCCGATGGTTGCAGGGTCTAATCTTAACAGCGGAATATCCCCGCTTTCGCCGTTGATTCTGGTGATGCGTTTGCCGGCGAAGGCGACCGAAATGCGCTGCGCATCTCGGTGTCGCTCCATGAAGTCAAAGCTGCGCAGATAAATCTGTAATTCGTTCCCTGGTGACTTGAATGTGCCCGGATGGGGCAGGTTGGCGTGTCGCTTATAACCGAGGCGCTCCAGTTCAATGGTGAGTTCTGCGCGGCTCAAGCGCGCGCCGGCATAAAGTTCCAGAGGTTGTGCAAATACCTGTGCCGGCACCGACCAGCGGCGACCTTCAAAAGTCTGGGTAATGGTTCGGTCAACGTAAATCAGGTAGCCGACCAGGGCTAAGCCAAACAGCAGAGCGCTGTAGAAACCCAGTTTAAGAACGGGTTTCAACCAGCGTGATCCGGCAGGTTTAGTGGTGGCTTTTTTTGTGACTTTCTTTTTTCGAGCGGCCAAGGTCAGAGGGTGTCCGTGAGCGTGCTGACAAGCCTATCACTGTGCCAGCAAACTCGGGTTTTTTTATGGAAAAGTGGTGAATTTTTTAACCGCTTCAGCCTGCTGCAGGCGTTGGTTTAAACCAGCTGCCGACTTTGCGGCCCACCGCCGCGATACCTCGCATCAGCTTTGGCAGCAGCCAGATCATCAGGCAGAGAAACAGCACAAACGCAATCAGGAACAGTACAGGATGACTTAACGCGGCCCAGAGACCAGCAAACACGGCCAGGTCTCCAGCAAGGGAGGCACCCCAGTTGCTGAAGGGTTCAGGAGAGGTATTGATGAGCACCCGCGTACCTGCTTTTGTAGCGTGGGTGGCCGCGGTCACCGTACCGCCAACCAGGCCCGCTGCAACCGCCAGTGCAGGGGTCACGTCACCCACAGCACCGGCAGCCAGCATTGCCCCGGCAGGTATTCTTATAAAGGTATGGATCGCATCCCAGCCGGTATCTAAACCCGGCGTTTTGTCGGCAAAGAATTCGACACAGTACATAAACCCAGCGGCAATGATGACCATCGGGTCCTGCACTATCGCCAGTGTTTCAGGTAGGTCGATGTAGCCGCTGTTGCCGGCCAGACCGAGAATCGCAATGGTCGCGTAAAGGTTGATGCCGCTGGCCCAGGCCGCACCCATGGTAAGGGCGATGACCTGAATAAGTGCTTGATATTCCTGCATATTACTAACTTTCCCTAGCTCTGGCGGGCGCTTGACACGGCCCATGAGAATCCAAATTTAAGACAACTTTGTTGAACCTAAACTGAATGTCGCTCGACAGCGCAACTTAGTTTGGGCTTAATGTCGGCATCCTAAGGGGTGGCCGAGCGCCTGAGACACCATGTGGTGGACCCTTTGAACCTGATCCGGTTAACACCGGCGTAGGAATAGGCGTTTAGATGCACACCTTAGGCTGTTTTTTTGTTTAAGGAACCCGTGCCATGCGCTCCAGCCCTATTTTTCAGATTCTTTTTCTGACCTGTTTCACTGCAGCCAATGCGTCTGCCGCGGATAACGTGAACCCGCAATTGATGGAAGAGGTTGTGGTTACCGCGGAATTTCGTGATCGCTCGGTGCTGGATACCGCGGCAAGCGCGTCCGTTGTAGAGCCGAATAAAGATGGCACGACGGTGCAGCATCTCGAAGAAGTGCTGGCCCAGATCCCTAACGTGAATTTTGCCAGCGGCGCATCCCGCGCACGATTTATTCAGATTCGCGGCGTCGGTGAGCGCAGCCAGTTTTCTGATCCGCTGAATTCATCTGTTGGCCTGCTTGTGGATGGGGTCGATTTGAGTGGACTCGGCACCGCGGCAACTCTATTTGATGTTGCTCAAGTGGAAGTGTTGCGCGGACCGCAAGGCACGCTGTATGGCGCCAACGCCTTAGCTGGCCTGATTAACGTGGTGACCCCGGCGCCGACCCCGGAGCACAGTGCAGCACTGCAACTTGATGCCGGTGATTATGATGCGTTGGGTGTTGGCGCCATTGTCTCAGGGCCGATGGGGTCGCAAGGGGGTTATCGCATCAGCGTCCAGCGATATCAGGATGATGGGTTTATGCAGAACGACTTCCTCAATAAGGACGACACCAGCAACCGGGAGGAATCGACCTATCGAGGTAAGTTCGTGTGGCAGGCTGACACGGCGCTGTGGACCCTGTCGTTGGGTCGAATCAATGTAGACAACGGCTACGATGCTTTTTCTTTAGACAACGATCGCACCACACTGTCGGATCAGCCCGGCCAGGATCAGCAACAAACCAACTATGCTGCGCTGTCGTTGGCGGTGGATCTGTCTGAACGAGTCGGCTTTGAAGGGCTGCTGAGTTTTGCGGACAGCGACATCGATTACGGTTATGACGAAGACTGGACGTTCACCGGCTTTGATCCGATTGGTTACACCTCTACGGATCGCTATCAACGTACGCGTGCAACAGGAACTGTCGACCTGCGGTGGTTATCCAAGCCCGGCCAGGGATTTGGTGAGGGTGACTGGGACTGGGTGTTGGGAGTGTATCTATTAGATCAGGCGGTTGAGCTGGACCGTGATTACACATTTGCGGCCGGGCGCTTCAGCAGTGAATACGATGTCAATCGCTATGCCGTTTACAGTGAAGTAGGTCGGCAGCTGAGTGCGCAGTGGCGACTTTCTCTGGGTGTCCGGTACGAGCGACACAGCGCCGATTACGAAGATATATCCGGCCTGTCTTATTCCCCGGAGGATGACCTGTTGGGTGGGCGTATCGTGCTTGAGTACAATTTAGACCAGGGTGGTTTGTTTTACGCGTCCGTTACCCAGGGTTATAAAGCAGGCGGTTTTAACCTGGATGGCTCTTTAAGTGCTGCGTTTCGCGAGTTTGATCCTGAAACTCTGTGGAACCTGGAGTTGGGCTACAAGGCGCGCACCTGGAACGACCGGCTGGAGCTGCGGGCCGCACTGTTCCGTATGCAGCGACGGGATGTGCAGATTTCTACTTCCCGGACTGTACCCATCATCGGGCAACCTGGCGCTGAAGAATTTATTGTTTACACCGGTAACGCAGCCGACGGCTTTAATCAGGGCATAGAGCTGGAGACCACCTTGCAGCTGACCGAGCAGCTTTCTGCATTTGCCAATCTGGGGTTGCTTGATTCGCAATACAGCGACTATGTGGATCAGAACGGCAATGATCTGGATGGTCGGGAACAAGCCCACGCGCCGAGTTATCAGTTTTTTGCTGGCCTGCAGTGGGATGTGAGCGAGCGCTGGTCAGCGCGTCTTGAGGTGGAAGGCAAAGATGAATTTTTCTTTTCCGCCAGTCATGCGCAGCGTTCCGATGCCTACGAACTGGTTAATGCCAGCCTCACCTACTCAGCTGCAGCCTGGCAAGCCAGGTTATGGGCGCGTAATCTGGGCGACGAAGATTATTTTGTGCGCGGATTTTTCTTTGGTAATGATCCACGTGACGGTTACACCGATCGCGTGTTCACCCAGTTGGGAGAGCCGCGTCAGGTTGGTGTGACGCTGACGATGAACTGGTAATTCCATGTGGTGGTCATGAAAAATAAAGGTAATTAGACAATGAAGATACTGTTTGCAATATTTTTGATCGCCCATGGCGCGACGGAGATGCTGGCGGCAGCTGCACTGATCACCGGACCAGCCGGCATCGCTGCTGCGGGTATGGGTGAGCAGTGGTCGATGCACTATGGATTTGCGGCGCTGACTATCGCAAGTGTTTCATTATGGTTGTGGCCCTTGCGCGGTGAAATTCGAGTTGTTACGCCCTTGCTAGGGTTGTTACTCACTTTCCATGTGTCGATATTTATCTCGCTGACCGTTGCCGGCGACCAGGCTGCAGGTATGGTCATGCATGCGGTGCTCGCAGTGATGGCAGCCATTCTGTTTGTAACCCGGGCCCGCTGGTGTGCGCCTCAGGGGACGAACGGATAGTTGCTCTAAAGTTTGGGCAGAGTTTTAGCGCTCGCCGTCGGCGATACGGCTAATGCATCAGCCCGCTGGCGGCATCTTGATCTCAAGCGCCGGGCAATGTTCGGGCTGTGGGATAGGGCCTCGCGGGGCTATGCTGCCCACAAATTCAAGGAACACGCCATCGGGATCTATGGCATGCACAATGCCGGTGGTATCAGTGCCGCTGCCTGAGCAGCACGGGGCAATCTCGGAAACAAACGGCACGCCCTGGCGATGCAGAATATCAACCGCGCGATCAACGTCCGGCACCATTAATGCAATGCGATTTATACCGATGCGGTTGATCGGCAGCGGGTAGGGGGGTTCGGCATTGTATGGATCAAGCCATTGAACCAATCGCAGGGTATGTCTATCCCCCCGGGTGATGGAGATGTCAGCACCTTTGATACGGAAGGGTTGGTCCAGGCCATAAGCTTGCGCTTCCTCGAGGGTGCCGGTCTCGGGCAAGGGTTGCACATCTGTGTAGCCGAGCGAAGCATAAAATTTAAGTGATGCCTCAAAATCACTGACATTCACGCCTATGTAAGGCATGCCCGTTACATGCGTTGTGGCTGTGTCTGCCACGATGGGTGGCGCGATTTCGAAAAGTTTGTATAAAACCCCTTCCGGATCGCGGAAGAAAACAAACCGCGCGCCGATTTCTCCGTAGGGCTTGCTGAGAAAGTCAACGTTAAGGCTTTCAAGGTGGGCTATATCCGCATCAAGATTTGTTGTTAACAAGGCCGCATACGCCATGCCCAGATGGTTGGGTAGTTCGTACGGCGCTTCGCCATTGAATGGGATTTTGAACTGCAGCAGATCGATCGCGCCACTTCCTGGGCTGCCCGGCAGCATGATTACTTCGCCTTTGACCAGCTCATACTGGCACAAGTCATACATGCCCAGGGCGCGCGCCATCTGATGGGTATTGGTCAGCGGAAATCCCGACACACCATCGGTATAACCAAGTTGTCTGTAGAATGCCCGGGCTTTATCAAAGTCCCGCGTGTGGGTTGCAAAATGGAAGCGCGCCAGCAAACCGATGTCCGCATCGTCGCGGTATACAATTTCCGGCATTGTTGGGGCGATTCGCTCTGGGGGTTCAGACGGCTCAGCTGATTCAGGCGCGCCTGTCGCGGATAAAGTGAACGCCAGTGTTATCATGCAGATCAAAAGCTTTATCTTGTCCATATCGTTTCCTCTTGTATCGCAAGGGCTGGCTCAGGCTTCCAATCGCTCAAACTCAAGTTCAGGAAATCCTGCTTCCACAGATTCGCGTAGCTTGTCGTAGTACACATTTGCACCGCCGAAATAGATAAGCACTCTGGGTTTCTTGTTTTCAATATTGGCGCCCATCATCCAGGAGTTCACTTTGTCACCTTGCGCCATCAGCGTCTGCGCGTGGATTTCGGCAGTGTGTTGCGACCATTCTTCCTGCGCCTGCAGTCGTGGTGCAAAGACGTCGTAATCCTCGCTTTGCATTTTCTTAATACAATCGGTAATCCACAGGACGTTCTGTTCTATAGATGTGGGAAGGTTGGCAAACGGGGCTTGAGGTCCGGTGATAAGGAATAGGTTTGGAAAGTCAGCCACACAGACACCCATGATCGACGCGGATTCGTCCTGCCATTTGTCTCTCAGCAAGACGCCGTCCAAACCCCGGATGTCTACTGCTTCAGGTGCGCCGGTATAGGCTTGAAAACCGGTGGCCAGCACGATGATGTCAAACTCATATAAATTGTTAGTTGTTTGCACGCCGGTTTCCGTGATTGCAACCAGGGGTTCAGTGTCTTTGATGTCGACCAGGTGGACGTTATCGCGGTTGAAAGCTTCGTAGAATCCGTGGTCCAGCGGTGGGCGTTTGGCAAACAGGGGATAACCTTTTGGGGTCAGTAACTCAGCTACAACCGGGTCGTTGACTTTTTCTTTTATCTTGCTGGCGTTGAAGTCGGCTGCTGCTTTGTTAGATTCTGCATTGGATAACAAGTCATCAAACGTTTCGAAAACAAAGCGAAAGCTGCCTCTTGGCCAGTGCTCTTCGAAGATGCGCTGCACTTCCTCTGGGGGCGTATCAGCAAGATTGCGTCCAACAGGGCTGTCGAAGGCCATGCCGAACACATGATTCCGGCACTTGGCAATGATGTCCTCGTAGTTGTCCTTAATCTCTTTGTCTCGCTCTGGGGTTGTTGTCTGCTGTACAGCAGGCATGACAAAGTTCGGCGTGCGCTGAAAGACCGTAACATCCGCTGCCGTTTGGGCCATGACCGGCAGCATCTGAACCGTGGTTGCACCGCAACCGATAATACCCACGCGCTTGCCCGCGTAGTCGAGGCCTTCCTGTGGCCAGCGTGAAGAGTGGAATATAGGACCTTTGAATGTATCGATGCCTTTGATATCCGGCATATAGGGGTGCGAAATCATGCCCATCGCACTGATGAAGTATTTACAGGTGTATTGCTCACCCGCAGCGGTAACAACACGCCAGTATCCACCGTCTTCCTGATATTGCGCAGCAACAATTTCGGTGTTCAGCTGTATATGTGGCCACAGGTTTGTTTTGTCAGCGACGAAGTGCAGGTAGCGATGGGTTTCTTCCCATCCCGGGTAGCGCTGGGACCAGGACCATTCCTGCAACACTTCCTTCGAGAAGGTCAGGCAGTAGTAATAACCCTCGCTGTCTGTAGCAGCGCCCGGATAACGGTTCCACGTCCATGTGCCGCCGATATCGGATGCGCGGTCGAAGATGCGAATCGACAATCCTGCTTCACGTAAATGGTGGGCCAGAGCAAGTCCGGCAAAACCAGCGCCGACGCCGATCGCGTCGAAATCCAGTGGTGGCTGTATGGACATGACTATTCCCCCCATAGTTTGCAACGTCCTGAACATCGCCTGTTGGCGAGCACTAAAGGTAGTGGATTAAAGATCCAGGGTGAAGCAGGTCTTCAACCTAATTTAATTTTTGGCTGAGGACGACTATATTGCCGGTGGGGAGCCACCGGTACTTAGCTGGTGGAAATGGGGTCGAGACACCCCAGACAGGGAGGTAATGCGATGAGCTATCTGCAGCGTGAGGACAATAAGCGGGTCTACTACGAAGACTATGGCCGAGGGTCCTGCGCCATTGTGCTGGTGCATGGCTGGGGTATGAGCGTACGTACATGGGATCATGTATTACCTGCTCTGAGTGCCGCGGGCTTGCGAATCGTACTGTTGGACCATCGTGGTTGTGGCCAGTCAGATAAAGACTTCGCAGATATGAGTATCGATGCCATCGCGTCTGATTTAGTTGCGCTGGTTGATCTGTTAGCGCTTGAAAAAGCTGTCCTTAACGGTTGGTCCCTGGGCGGAGCGGTGGTGGTTGAAGCTGCAGCCAGGCTTGGCGAGCGGTGCAGTGGTCTTGTTCTGACCAGCGGGGCTACACCTGTCTATGTCGAAAAACCTGACTTTGCCCATGGTGGTACCCAAGCCGACATGTCAGCTACCCTGGCGGCGCTATCCACAGATCGGGTTAACTTCCTGCACGGTCTGTCACAAATTATCTGCGCAACCGATGTGGGCGCGCATATTGAAAACTGGTTCTGGCAGATTTTCCTCCAATCCTCTCCTGCAGCCAGCGCCACCCTGGCGGAGCTGGCGACGCTTGATCAACGCGATATGTTGAAGTCGCTGGACCTACCCATCCTGTCTTTTGTCGGCTCCGAGGATAGTTTTGTAGCGCCGCCCATCTGCCGCTGGGTGGATGAGCATCATTCTCAGGCGCGTGTGATTGAGTTTGACGGGGTTGGCCATGCGCCGTTTATCGAGGCGCAAGCACAATATCTCGAAGCACTCCTGCAGTTCGCAAAGCCACTTCTTAAGCTTGAAGGAAGCAGTCATGAGCAAGTCGGTTAATTTCGGTCTCTGGTATGACTTTCGTAATCCCGCCGCATGGCTTGAACCCTGTGATCAGTTCTACGAGCGACGTCTAGCTCAGATTACTC